>JAQTSV010000036.1 GCA_028711115.1 Candidatus Omnitrophota bacterium | reverse complement strand
CAGGATTTTTTTTGTAAGGTGTCTTTTTGTTCGCCATAATAGTAATTTAATATATTGTATTCAAATATGCAATCTTTTTCTTACTCCACCAAAATATTTTTACTTATCTCCAGCCCGATCTCTTCCCCGTGCCTTGGAAGCATAAAACCCCCAAGGCAAATAGCGTTAAAATGGCAGATCGTCATTTTCTATTGATGCATTGTTCTGCTGTGGTACTGGTGCGGCTTTTTGGTTCTGACCACTAATATCAATTAAAATATCTTTTATTTCTTTCTGACTTGTTTTTGGTGGTGAGGCGTCCTTTTTTTCCTTATAAGTTTGAAGAGTATCAGGATAAAAGAAATGAAGAAGGTTCATTTTCCATCCGATCGAACCGTCCTCTTTTCTGTATTCTTCTCGTTGCAACGCAAATGCGATTCTTTTTCCGTAAACAATGGGGAACTCAATAATATTGCCTGTTTTAACTGCAGTGATAGACGGAAGACCAAGTATTCCAGCCAATGAATCAATTTTTACTTTTGCGAAATTTTCAGATCCGTCTCTGTTTTTTGTGTATATTTGAATATAGTTGCATTTTTCACCATCCACTGTTTCGAGTGATAGTTCTACCCCGCCCGATCCGCTTTCCTTTGAAAACCAGATCATTTTTGTTATTACCCCAACATATACACCACTTGTTGAAATATAACCCCCCTCATCAGCTTTCATTGCCCTTGTTTTGTCAAAAGTAAAACCGCTCATATTACACCTCCGTAATAAGATTTAATTGCGTTGACTACTATTTGTAAGTCGTTTGGTATCTCTTCAGATTCGAACATTCCCATAGGGCTTTTTGTGGTATTATTTCCATTGTTTTGAGTCTGGAAACAATATCTTTCGTCGCCTTGTTTGTCGGGATGAATTATAGTATTGAGAACTATTGTAAACATTCCTTCAAGAACTATTTTTTCATCAAGCATCTTTCCGATTGTTTTACATTTAGTCCTTCCATTTACATCTATTTCGGTATGGGTTAAAAAGAAAACAATGATATCATCTCGTAATGATTGGGCTGTTCGGATATTATTCCAGGCGGCATATCCGATTTCTTTGTATTTTTGAAACTCACTGTCTTTTGTTTTTGGATCAAGAAGGCTTTTCATATACATATTAGCCATCACGTATTGAAAATCATCAATGATTATTATTTGTTTTTCTTTACGTTTTTCACTGTTGCTTATTTTTAACAGTGCGTCGTCTATTTTTTTTGGTTCATCGGTAGTAATAGAATCGATAAGGTTTCCACCCTTGAACGGAAGCGACTTTCCGAGGATATTTATCAGCACCGTTTTTTCTTTTTCAAGATTTCTTAACGCTGCACTTTTTCCGGTTCCGCTATCGCCCTGTATCATTACGGTTTTTGCCATAAGTTTTTCCTTATTTATTTAATCATCGAAATTTCAGTTATTCCATTATTTTTAAATTCTTTTCTTTTATTCCACCCCTTAATTGTCATATTAATAAATTCTTCTGAATACATTTCTCCATCATATATAATAACCCCCTTTTCTCCACATTTACATTCCAGAAAATGCATGCTTCTGCCTTGTATTGTTGGCATATCCATAAAGGTTGGTAATCTTCCGCAAGAACACACTATTGCCTTTTTTGATATCAAATCAAATGCGTTATGCATCGGAAGGTTTCTTCCTTTTATCTCCCTATCTATACTTTTATTATGAAAAATGTGGTTCATACTATAATAGTTTTTCCTTTTCACCATCTTCATTCAACGGCTTGCATTCCCGAAGAACGATACAATGCTCCCCGTCGATAGGTTTTTCACTCGGAATAGAAACGATAACCGAGAATCCTTCATCGGTCAATTCTTTGAGTATCTTCGGACCATTCTTCGGATCGAGGTCGGAATAGTTATCGAGGAATACCGTTTTGAAAATCGGGTTCCGTGACCGCATGAGCTTCGCAACGATCATAATCAACTGTCCGGTAGAAACGAACGGCTCTCGCAGCGGACGCCCGTTGAATTCGAGTTCACCCTTATCATTTGTCGTAAGTCCGGCAAACCCGAAGTTGAATTGTTTTATATAATCGATACGCGCCCATTTTTCGGCGTCTTGTTTATCAGTATTTGCCTTGACCTCATCCTGCTTTGCTTTTTTATCGGCAACAGCTTTTAGGTACTTTGAATACTCCCCGGCAAGCCGGTTCGTTTCGTTCGCCTGCAAGATTTCCGCCTCGATATCATCAATAGGCTTACGCGAAGGAACCTCTTCGATGTATTCCGGTTCCGGCTTGTCGAACTCGTGTGTCGGAATAGGCTGCGGTAGGTTCTCAACAAAATCTTTTGCCTCTTTGCCTTTGTATCCATGCAGCACTAAAACGGTAAGCGCCGATTCGCATTCGGTTATTACCGATTCTTTTTCCCTGTTCGCATCTTTTATTTTATCAACTGCCGCCCGGTGAGTTTCTTTTTCTTCGTTGTACTTGTCCCGTAGAGCCTTGTTGCTGGCTTTGTTTTTCATATAGATTGCGTTTAGCTCTGCCGACTTTTTATCTTTTTTCTTGATCAACTCATCAATGTTAACCAGATCAACCTTGTCAACCGGCTTGATCTCCCCCATTTTTGTGAGTTCGCGGTTGAGTATTGTAAACTCTGATTTAAGTTCTTCGATGCGTTGATCAAACTGATCGGTATTGATGCCGAGTGCAAGCGCCTGCTCTTTGCCGGAAAGGTGTGAGAAGTGCTTTGAACTCATGAGGGAAACGTTGAGGAAATCTGACAGCCATTCCGGCGGGATGGGAAGTTCGTCTTCGGGCTTGATCTTCAGTTCCCCGTTTGTTCCCGCCGTCAAGTGCCGGGTGAAAGAGAAGAAGCGGTCGAGCTTCTCATCGTGAAACCGAAGCGCAATGTCGGCACTTTTGTCATAGGGACCGATGAATTTGAATCGTGATCCGATGATGTTGCCGCCGGCATCTTTCTCCCCGATGCCTTTAAATAGGGCCTGTGTGGCGGTGAGGGTGAGGGTACTCTTTCCGCCCCCATTGTTTGCGCACAACCAGGATATATCACCATTGAACGATACTTCAATTCCCTGAAATCCAGCGAAGTTTCGCAGCTTTGTACTGTCAATCTTGATTCCTTTTTCCATACCTCTCCTTTATTTATGACCTTTTTTAGTTCTTATGTGTCCGCATTTTATACATTCTAAATGCGTCTTGTTTTTCCTTTTGAATCTAACGCCACCGCATTCTGGACATTTGAAATAAAATGATGATGTTTTACTCATCAGTTTTTTTACACTTCTCCAGTCGACAACTGCACTTCTCCCGGTCCAGATGGCTGCAATTTAAGCAATTTCTAATGCGCATATTATCTATTAGGTGCTGCAGCATATCTATAAGCAGTACTTCCCGCCGCTCGATAGCGTCAACGTTTCTGATATTGGTCTGGAGAAACAGCTCATTATAGCGGATCGTTTCTTTGTCTCGTTTTTTCCCCGCCCTTCCAACTATGACAAAAACAAACGTAAACGCGACTGCAATTCCGATTAAAATTCCAATTAAAAGCTCTGGCATAATTCTCCTTAAAAATCCCCGGCCCTATGCCATCTGGCAGAACCTTGCGAGAATTGCCTTGAGGAGGCGTTCGAACCGGGGATGTAAATTCAAAGGTAGTTGCAAGGTTCTTTCTAAATATAATCAATTTAAAACTGAAAGTGTGATATTTTTAAACTATTTTTTCCTCAACGAATTCCCCGAAACAATTTCTTTCTGTCCGTTTTCA
>JAQTSV010000035.1 GCA_028711115.1 Candidatus Omnitrophota bacterium | reverse complement strand
GAAAATGATTCATATTGATCCCCGACCTGATCCCCGACCTGAGCCACGACCTGATCCCTGACCTGAGCCCAGACCTGATCCCCAACCTGATCCCCGACCTGATCCCAGACCTGAGCCACGACCTGAGCCCAGACCTGATCCCTGACCTGATCCCCGACCTGATCCCAGACCTGATCCCCGACCTGAGCCCTGACCTGATCCCTGACCTGATCCCCGACCTGATCCCCGACCTGACCCCCGACCTGATCCGTAGATATTTTTAGTATTCCAAGTTTTACAAGTTCTTTAACATACATATTCGCATATTGACAACCAAGGGGTGAATCAACATAAATCTTTATAGGTCTATCTAATTTACAAAATTCATATAACCAATCAATGGACTTATCGGCATCTTTTTTGATTAATGAATTTTTACAACTAAATATATAATCAGTCCAAAAATCCCTTACTTTTGAAATTAATGAAAGTTGTTCCGGTGTTAATTGTTCTATTTTCATTAATCAATTACTTTTCGTGTTAATTTTTCAAGCGGATCAAATTCTTGTTGTTGTACAATATTATATTCTCCTATTTCAAGAGGAATATCCTTATGTTCCTTTGTCCATGTTTCTACACCAGATTCAGTCCATGCAGATTCTATGAGGTGCCTGATGGCACATTTACCGGTTATTTTTACAATATTATCAGAAACTTCACATTCCCCGACGAGAACATGACAATGATCCGACACTTCGCCACGTGCTATAATACGTTTAATTCTTTCTTCTTTTTCCATGATTTTTTGTTTTAAATTATTTATACTGTTGGCACCTTGTCGCTTTCCTTGACAGAGAGCGATTTGGATAAGTAATGTTCTGCTTTTTCAAGAATAGCACCCCAGGGTTTTGCTATTTTAAGTTCAAGTTCTGGGAATTTAATGCTGTCAACTATGTTTGATAATGCTTTTATCCGGCAGTACATCATATCCCTTTCCTTAACGTCTTTTATAGCCCAATCATAGAAATATTTTGAAACGGTGTCAATGTATTCAAGTGATTTAACCGGAACCCCAAGTTCCACACAGGCACGAATAGCGATCTCACCACAAAGTCCGTAGCACTGTGATCTAACGGAAGCCATATCGTTGTAACGGTTTTTATATTCTTTAACTTCTCCTTTTTCGTCAAGTTTTTTTATTCTAAATTTTGGATAGTGCGCCCCTTCTTTTGGTGGTGTTGAAGTATATTCAACTTTTTCTCCAGGTTTGAAGTTTGAAGTATTCTTTGTTGAAGAAAATATACCCGTAACACCATCTATTACTCCCAGAAAATCCCATTGGTCTTTTCCGTAGGAGTTTTTGTAATGCTTATGTTCCGTCCCTATAATAAGGGGTTTGAACGATTCTAATATTCCGATCATAATATTGCTGTTTTAATTGTTTCTTCTCCAAGAATTTCAAGGGCTTGTTCTGCAAGTTCCTTACTGTTGAAACACACATCCATCGTCCTTACATAACTAACACCACTGATTAATAATTGTTCGGTGGACGCCTCATAATAAAAATAATAATGGTTAGTATGTCCATCCCACGGCAATTCTATTCCGTTATTAAGATACCAAGCGGTGTTAATTATCTTTATTATTGCCTGTATTTTTCTTGAAATATCAAGGTTGGGGACAGCATGGTTTTTAAGAGCATAACAATATTCGGATTTATTTACTTTGTATAATATATCCCGATAATCTATCTTTTCCTTTTCAACAATTTCTTCAATAACTTCAACAAGGAATTTCTGTCCTGTTTTGTCATCTGTAACGGTAAACTTTTCTTTTGGGTTCATAATATATTTGTTTTTAATTATTTATCAAAAAGGTAAATCATCAAATTCCGGGTCTATTGGCTTTTTAACGTCATGCGTTTTATTGTAATCAGCCATCGCCTCATCTGTTGTTTTTTCAATTTCATGAAGTTCCGGTTCTGGAAATTCAGGTTGAGTTGTCGCTGTCTTATCATCCGACTGAGACTTTTTATGCAAGTCTATTTCTTCTGATTTCGGGCGTTCTTTTTGGTAGTTTTCAATGTCCTGTTCGAGCAACACAAGTCGTTTAAGAACGTCATAGTGCTGTTGTGTAAGGATTTTAGCCATGTCTTGTGACAGAGCCATAGATTTGTTTAAAAGTTCTTCAATTTTATCCATTTTGTATCTTATTTTATCCATTTAAAATAATTTTTATAAAACCCACATTCAAAGAAATCCTTACCGGTAAATATCCAATAAAAGAATATAACAAAGAGGATCACACAGGAAAACGGAATTATGGTTAACCTTTTAAGGGGGGGGTACGGTGTTTTTTAATAGTTTTTTCATGTCTGCAAATATAACCTTAATTTGTTGATTTATACCATTGGATTGTAAAAGTTATTAACAATTTATTTTTCATTATAGTAATGTGTTTTTAAAGTTAGTTCCCTTTAGTTCATACACCCTTCCATGTTTGTTTGAAATGGCTATGTCGTATTTGTCGGCGATCTGTCTAAATATCTTTATCTCGTGCTTTGACAGAGAACGCTCTGCAATCTTTTTATGACTGCTTGTTTTAATAAATTTAAGTTCCTTAACCTTATCAAAATCGGTTTTTGATATTATAACAAACCAATCCTGAGTATGCCAATCAAATACCCCCCTTGTTAGTTCTGTTGAACAGACAACGGCATAAGACACTTTGCGTCTTTCAAGTTTTCTTAATAGTTCCATAATACTTCCTTTTTAATAGTTCCAATCCGTTTTGTAGCTGTATGATCCTGGCAGTATTGCCGACTGTTAACCTTATCCGGCATGAGTTAAACATTTCCATAACCGCCATATCCTCATTAACAAGCATTGATACCATTGTTTTTATTCCGTGAATGACGGTTGTATGATCTTTTCCAGAAACAAGATACCCTATTTCAGATACCTTCCTTTTTGTGTAAACCTTTGCAAACAGGAAGCATAGCATTCTGGGATATGAGGCAAGGTAACGCTTCCGGCAGTCGCTTTGTATATAATCCGCTGTCGTGTTACATGACAGGGCAACGGAATGAATAATCTCGTTTATAACTACGTCATGTTCGGTCAGTTTTTTCATTATTTTACTTCTAAAAATTTACCATCGACAATCTCATACCAAGTATTTTCCTTCATCTTCTTACCGTCAATCTTTGCGGATTTTAAATTAATAATTTCACCATTAACATTTCTTTCGGCAAGCACAATCCATGAATCTTTTGTTGCTTTTGCCTTGTTTTTATATCCCAATCCGCAAGCAACGGATTGTTTTCCGACAACTGATGAATTTGAATATGAGCCGCAAGTTGACGAAATTGACTGATCCCCTGTTGCCTGACTTCCTGACTGATCCCCCGTTGCCTGACTTCCTGACTGATCCCCCGTTGCCTGACTTCCTGACCGATTCCCCGTTGCCTGACTGCCTGACCGATCCCCCGTTGCCTGACTTCCTGACTGATCCCCCGTTGCCTGACTTCCTGACCGATTCCCCGTTGCCTGACTTCCTGACTGATCCCCCGTTGCCTGACTTCCTGACTGATACCCCGTTGTGGTATTTTCTTTTGTGAATTTAACTCTTTCAAAAATAAACTTAATACCATTTTGGATTATCTCTTTTAATCCAACATCAACACCTATTTTAATTTTTGATACCGCAATTTTTGAATCTGAATCATCACGGGAAACCTGACCACTTCCAACAACTTCGTGATATACACTTTCATTTGGAGGATAATAATTAAATATGTCTATTGGGTTCTCACAGAAATGGAACCCATTTTCA
>JAQTSV010000034.1 GCA_028711115.1 Candidatus Omnitrophota bacterium | reverse complement strand
AAATCCGTTTCAACCTTTTTCAAGCAACTTACCAAAGCCCGGAAAGAGACCGATACCGAACCTACTGAAGCGGAAAAAAGGGCAGGAAATTATGCAAAAGGCAAATTAGAACTTTATGGGTTAACTATCAGTATAGAAAATCCGAAGGGAAGTATTCGTAGAGGAAAAGATAAAAATGGCACTCCCTGGAAATGCAAACTTAGAAATGATTACGGATATATACTCGGTACGGTAGGAAAAGACAAGGATCATCTCGATGTATTTTTAGGTAAAGATATTAATGCTAAGAATGTCTATATCGTGAATCAACAAGACCCAGAGACAAAGGCATTCGATGAACACAAAATAATTCTATTAATGCCAAACAAAAGAAAAGCCATCAAGGCATATAAATCAAATTATGCAGACGATGCAAGCAAAAGGATAGATAGTGTTACTGAAATGACCATTGAAGAATTTAAAAAATGGATTGAGAACGGAAATCATAAAGAGAAAGCAATAGTCCAGTGTTAATTTTTATATCCATTCTTAATAAGATATTGACGTATAGTTGGAGGAGAGACATTACATCTTCTCGCAATACGATTCATAGGGATTTGTTTCTCGAACAAATCTATACACAATTTGACATTCCATTTAGGATTCCCCCATCTTGGATTATTTGTCCCCAATCCTTTTCTTTTAAATACCCTTTGAATAGATCCACCAGTAACATTAAAAATCTTGCCTATTTTCTCAAAAGAATAACCCATCTTTCTAAGTTTTACAGCTTTCTCAAGAGACCATTTTCTTCTCTCACCATCGTGTATATAAGACATATGATAAGATTGGTTTGTTATTTCAAGATTATCAATAGAATTATTCAATCCATTTTCATCTTTGTGGTGAACTATTTCTGTTCTCAAAAGAGGACGGCCAAGATATTTTTCCATAATCAATCGATGCTCAAAACGTTGTCTTCGTATGCCATCAATATAAACGCTAACCAATCGATAGGATGTTTTATGATTAGGAAATTTTCTAATATGATTAATTTTTCGAGGCATAATATTCTCTCTTTGTTTGATGAATCCAATGTAATGATAAGTTTTTTAAACTGCAAAAGACCACAATGAAACCAATTAGTTCATATCCGAAGCAAGAACATCAGCCAGGATTCGTAGTATGGGAGCTGGATCATCAGGACGGTCAGCGTAGACTCGAATTCTTTTGTGAAGCCTGTGGTTATAATCATTTTTTCGATGAACGCTGGATGTGGAATGGTGATTATGTGAAACCAACGTTTTACCCAAGTCTGTTAGTAAACGGTCATACTCCGAGCATGAAATGTCATAGTTTTGTAACTAACGGCGAAATTCATTACCTGGCTGATTGTTTTCACGGTTTTAAAAATCAGCGTATACCGCTGAAACCATAACACAAATGAAGAAAGTAAACAACATACCTAAGCAAGCGACAGAGACAAAAACATGTGTATGCAAACAACCGGAATTTGCATTCAAAACACCGTCGATGAAAACAGACGGAACTTATTTCCAATATTGTAAGAAGTGTCAGAAATTTAGAGATGTGCCAAAACCCAAGCAAGGTAGAGAATTAATATTTTAGAGGACATCATCATGAGCAATATTCCATTTAATTATTTGAAAGTATCAGAACCACGATATGAAATGCCAGAGCCAAATAATATGTGGAGATTTTTAAAAAGCCAGTTAGGCTTATTTGCCGGATCTCCGCAAAAGCAAGCTCCGATGCCGACCAAACCTAAAAATATTCCATTTGCATCTCAAAAGCCGAAAGAAAGTCCTAATATTGGAGACGTGAAAGTTGAAGGCGAACACAAATATATATTTTTGGAAACGACTATTGGTAAGCCGAGATGGCATACAAAAGAAGAACTTGAAGCTGAAATACAAAAAAAATCAAGTAATGCAAAATATTTACGAGGGAAGAAAAAAGGTGCTTGGGGATTATCAACGGATGCAGACAAAAAACGATCTGAAGAAATAATGAAATTAAAAGAAAAACTTTCTTTGTTAAAAGATAAACCAGGATCGAAAAAAGAAGACGAGACTAAACAAGCAATGGAATTAGGCAAGAAAGCATTTCAAGCTGGAGGCATACGCACTCCCAGCCTTGACAAAGAATTAATGAAGATGCTTGAAGGTGCGCAGGTAGGTGAAAAAACTCATGTGCTGGAAGCCTGGAATAAGGGATGGGATCAGGAAAATCTCAAAAAGCCAGAAGAAGAACCGAAGCAAACTGAAATCCCATCTGAAAAACTAAGCAAACCGAAATTATCCGCTGAAGAACAATATGTCCAGGATCAAATTAAAAAGGGAGACCTGGAAACGGCTATTAAACGACAACAGGGAATGAAAAAGAATGAATACACTGAGGAACAGCAAGCTAAAATAAATGATCTCAATAAGTTGATGCAGCGTAGAGCGCAACTTCAAAGAGAGATAGATGCACCGTTGACAGCAGTTAAAGACGTAGAAAAAGGTGGTCAGAAATTTGAGGTTGATACCAAAAAATATGCAAAAAGGGAAATGAAGTATCTCGACAAGCGTATAGGTGCATTAAAACAAGAACTTGGAAAGCTGGGAGAAAACTTATTTGAGACTCAGGAAGACATATTCTCACAAGCAACTCCAGAGCCGAAAGATCAATTATCAGAGAATATCAATAAGCAAGTAGAGGAACAAAAGAAAAAGGAAGCACCGTCTTTAAAAACTCTGATGGCTACACAATCGGAAGTATTAAAACTTGCAGCAATCCCAGAAGAAGATATACCAATGTATGCATTAAACTCTATGGCCGATGGAGCAAAATTACGATCGTACTCTACTGAAGTTATCAAGGGTGAAATGACGATTCAACAGGCAGCGGACAAGGTGAAGAATGACTATACAAAGATGAAAGAGGGGGAGAAACCGACGAATGTTGCTCCGTTGCCGTCGACAGAGGGTAAATTAGCATCGGGATTTAACTCAGTTTTAGAAGTTCCATTAGCTCAAGACGCACAAAAAATGACACTCGAAGAATTTAAGAAAGAGAATGGAGCGTTTTTTGAAGGAGATACTTCAAAGAATTACTTCAAAGGCACGGTAGACGAATTCTACGATGCGGTCCAGAAAGAAAAAGAGAATAAAGAGGGGGATAAAAAGAAATACGTATCCAGAGTAGAGTTTGTAAACGATAAACCAGTTGTCACACCAGAAACCATTGAGGCAGCGAAACAATACAGAGACTCACTTAATTATAAAATATCGAATGCAAAATATGAAGCAAAACATCCATCTCATAGCGAGACGGAAAAAGGTAAGTTTTTACAAACAGCGGAAGATTCCAAGAAAATACAAGATGAATTATCGGATCAAATTAAACAATTTGATATTGGGAATTCCAAAGAAGGGGATATCAAGACTATCAATGGAATTCAGTATCAATTGAAGCGCGGTGAAAGCGGTGAACTCCGGTGGCATAGAGTAACTGAGGAAAAAGGTAAAGAAAAAGAACTCTGGCAAATAACCCTTGATGAAGCAATAACTAAAGAACACCGTAAAAGAGAAAAGGCGCATTATGCAAAAGCGAAAGAAAAAACTTTTATAGCGGGGGGAATTGATTATATAAAATCTGAAAATGATGCTCGCTTTGAACATGAATGGCAAGTGAAACAAGCTATTTCCGAAGGCAAACCCGTTCCGCCAGAAGTGTTAAAGGATTATCCTGATTTACAAACTAAAAAAGAAGAATCCGAACCCGTTGTAATCCCGCGTAAAGAAGCAATCGAAGAGCATGAGCATTTAGTGGAAGTACTCGAGAATGGAACTGAAGAAGAACGTAAAGCAGAGGCCGAAAAGCAAGCAAAAGAACTCAAAGAGTATAAGGGCGAATCGCTGAAGGAAAAAGTAG
>JAQTSV010000033.1 GCA_028711115.1 Candidatus Omnitrophota bacterium | reverse complement strand
GTTCCAGCAATATCTGCAACTTTAATAGTCACAACCCCCGATGTTGTTCCCACCAATTCCAATGAACCAGTAGCTCCTGCGGCCACCCCCATTGTTATTTTAGATGTAAATACTGGTGTCGCCAAAGTAGCATAATCAGCTATCGTTGCATAAGCACCAGTTCCCAATGCACCAGTAATCGTTACATTATCCTGAACCGTAAGGGTCTTATCTGCGGTAATTGCAAGTCCGTGAACGTTTTGTAGTGCGGCGTGAGTGGCTATCGCACCACTTGCCTCATAATCTCCCGTTGCCGTATAAGCGGCAGTTCCCAAGTTTAATGCAGTCGCTAATGTTCCGCCGTTAATGGTTGGTAAGTTGGTAATTTCAGCGTTTGTTGCCCAAAGTTTTGTTATTCTTGTTCCAGTCGCACCAAGACTGACCGCACCCAAAATATCTCCTGTCATCGTGCCGCCATCAAGCCTTAAATAATTGCCATCTAAAAAGTCCTGTGATACTGGTATCTGCCAATGGCTATCTTCGTTTCCTTGATAGTAAAGAACGCAAGTTGTGTTTTGCGAACCATCGTATGTTCTGAAATATACCTTGCCGACTATTCTTGAACCAGCATCTGGGGTATATTCTGTTGAAAGAGTAGCAAATATTCTTTGTTTTTCTTTTGTCGTTACCAAATCTCCCAAGTTGGAAGTTGCGATTAAAACTTCAGATGTGTCAGTTTTTCTTTCATAAAGCCGCCAGAATACCCTAACTTCTCTATTTCCAGCAGTTTTTTCTACAAAAACATTGAGGTCATAAACGCCAGGCTGTAATGTTACCCAATTATATCCAGCTGGAGAAACCCACTCTTCAATAAGCGTATCGGTTACGGCATTGACGCTTGCTGAAACTGTTGCTGTTCCTAAAGCACTTGTGGTTAATGATGTCTGTTTATATGCCGCAATATCATCATCTGCCGCATCAAGCATAAAAAATCTTGCACCAATAGTTGCTGTTGCCATATCAACATATTCCTTGTCAACTATTTGATGTTGTTCTGTAAATTCTGCGTGTCCATCTTCTAATAACGGAATACCATTTATAATTGTTTGGGGGGTTGTCTGGTCAAGGGATAACGTTCCACTTTCTATTTCCTCAATAGTTCCAGCAGTCAAAGATAACATAAAATTATCTCCACTATCCCACGCTTTTGGAGTTGTTCCCTCTTCGCCCCTTGCAGTAATTACAAAATCATCATTAGCATCTCTGTAACATTTAACTATTTCACGAGACGTATCTTTAAATGGAGACGAGTGTGATGTTCCCCAAAATACACCCCAGAAATAATTTCCACTTCCCGTATCTGGAAAAAGTAAACCCTCGTTAGATTGCAACGAAAAAGCCAAATCGTCATCGTCTATTGCTCCAGCAAGCGTTCCTTTTGCAAAATTCTTTTTAGATGCGTATGCCATATTTTTTAATCATTTGATTTTGAGTCAAGCGTCCACGACCCTTCATCGTGTTTTGTTTCTGGCGTCCAATCACCAGATTGATGTTTGTCTGCTAATGTCCAATCTCCCAACTGATGTTTATCGTCTAATGTCCATATTCCCATCTTATGTCTTGTTTCTGGAGTCCAGTCGCCAGTAGTATGTTTTATTGAGTATGTCCAAGCGTCTATTACGTGCCAGATAAAAGTATTGATTTTCGTTAGGTGTTGCCATATTTGCCAAATTAGCGTTCTTGTTTTTCCAACATACTCCCATATTTGCCATTTAATTGTTCTTGTTAAAGATATAAAGTTGTTTATTCCCCAACGAATTATTGAATTTTTTGTTATATAATTTCCTATACCCCAAATCAATTTAACTGATTTAGAAACAAAGGAAAATATATCCCAGATAATAATGTTTGCTTTGTATGTAAAATTATTAACGTTCCATTTAAGTGTTCTTGTTTTAAACAAATAAGAAGCAATTCTCCAAACAAGTATTATCGTTCTCGTCAGATATTCATAAACATCCCAAATAAGAATATTTAATTTTGAAACAAAACTGTTAATATTCCACTTAATTATTTTTATCAATGATATAAAATTATTTATTGCCCATTTGATAATTGGTGTTTTTGAAAGATAACTAAAAATATTCCACTTTAAAATTGATGGTTTCGCTATCGCAACGGTTAGTTCCGAACTGCCAATGGTGTCATTGGAAATAATGTTGTTTCCAAACATTTATTTATTTTTTATTCGTCTGTCGTCTCTCCCCTAATGCCTATTGTTAGCGTATCGCTTCCAAAGGCTGTTGCACTTGCATCAACCGTTCTTTCAATCCATAATCCTATATAACTTCCTGCCGCCAAATTACCAAGAGCCAATCCATTGGCCGTACCATCTGCGGTTGAAAAAACCTCTCCACTCGGTGCGGTATCTTCATCTACTATTGCCTGCATTGAAGCGTCTTGTCCCTCATCGGCAACAGAAATCTTTGCCGAAGTATCCGTACTTGTTGTTTGGGTTGAAATATATGCAATCGCATCTTCGTAAGCTAATGTGCCGTGGGTATTTTTAATATAAATACCACGATACTTTACAGAACCAGCCAGTGCTTCGGCCGCACCAACTTTTGCAAATAAATTGTGCAAAGTATTATCAACCAACTCTGTGGTTGAAATGTCTCCACCCAATGATGCGTCTGGGTCTGAGTTGGATGTACCACCGCTAAGATATATTTTTAAATCGCCTGCCACTATTGCCATATTGTTTTAATTAATTATTTATATAGTTTGTATGGTGGTATTATGCGAACCTTTAAGTCCCTGTCCCTTGAACCATAAAACTTTTTTATATTTTCCTTCATATCTTTTATCTGGTTTTGTAGTCCACCCATAAGGTTTAACCCTTTCGGTGCCGCCCAATCTAAAGCCGCACCCAAACTTATCATTCTGTGAAAGTCAGAATTAAATCCAGGTTCTTTTGTTGTATCGTCTACGGCAAATTCATCTATTTCCCTGCTAAAATAAAGTTTTAATCCTGCGGTTAGAGTACAATATGTTGCGTCTGGCGTAGGATAAAGAATCAAAGAATCTCCAACCAAGTCGTAATATTTTGGAAGACCAGTACTTGAATATAATTCGGTCATCGCATCTTTTTCCATCGCCTTATCAAAAGGAATAACCACCTGCCAATCCTCACTATTATCCATTACCTCTAATCTATCTATTTTTTGTGCATAAGACGGCAAAAGATAATCTTTTTGATTAGCAACCATATCTCTTGTTGCCACTGGTAATGTTTCATAGTTGGAGTCATCAAATTCCCACTCACCCGTTGATTGCCAGATTATCTGATTGGTTAGTTTATATGCTTCGTTGGCACTTCTGGTAAAATCCGCAATAGAATAAGATGTCACGTCTGAAGAACTTAAACCAAGCAATGCCAAACAATCGTGATAAAGAGAATTCTCTTTGTTTGTAGAATTGAAAAATTGCATTTTGGTTTGCTATTAATCTGCTAATGCCACTAAATTTGTTGCGTCTGTTCCTGTTTTATAAACTTTTGTAACCATCAACGGTATAATTGTTCCACTTGGAACGGAAGTAAATGTAACGTCTTGTCCGCCGACTGTTGCAACCTTTACCGTTGAAATACCACCACCAGTTCCCACATAAATAACAGAATTGTATTTACAGGTATGGTCGGTTGAACTAAGAACCACTGCTTCTGCGAATCTAAAGTTTTTTGTGTTTGAATCCATATTATTTTTTCTTTTTAGATTTGCCTGCTGCCCTTAGGGCAATGGCAAATATTTGTTTTCTTGACCTTGCCTTACCACCAGCACCACGTGCTTTTCCTTTCTTTTTATTATCTCTATAAATCTCCTTTATGTTTTTTGAAACATTTTTACCCAATGGCATATATTCCCTTGTCTTTATTTTCTTCTTTTGGTTCGTTGTTTTCTTCTTTTGATTTTTCAACAACAACATCTTCGGTATCAACGTTGTC
>JAQTSV010000032.1 GCA_028711115.1 Candidatus Omnitrophota bacterium | reverse complement strand
CCTAAAAGATGGAATGAGCCGGGGACTCCAACCCCGGGGACTACAACCCCCGCGGGCGGGACACTTGTACCTTCTCCTGATTTTCTTAAATATTATAACGAGAACGAAATTACGAGAGGCGCGGACGGAAAGATTTATCTTAAAGCCGGTATCCCCGTAAGGTGGACGCAGGGGGCGGGAGAAGTTAAAACTGGGGAAAATCAAGCGAATACCGCCGTTGATGACCTTACTAATTTTGATTTGGGTCTGAATGGGATTAATTTAGCACAGAATACGCCTTATGCTGGAATTGTTGATGCCTTCACAAAAGCCAGTGCGATGTTAAATAAACCGGTAACTGAAATACAAAATAAAATTTTAGAAACATTAACAAGCCAACCTAAAACGGTTGATATACTTAATACTTTGAAAACTCAATACGGCGAACAGGCATTGATTGACGAAATAAACAAGCTAAACAGAACGGCGCAACCTCTTGAAGACGCCTTAAACAAACTTCCGTCAGATATTCAAAGCAGATACGCGGATATAGGGCTTTCAGAAGCTCAAAAGAACAGACGATATGCTCTCGAAGCAAAACCTCTTGCCGATAGCATTAACTCAATCAGCACTAAAATCAAACTTACCCAAGATCAACTCTCTTACACGAAAGATACTATTAAAGGAATGTTAGACGCGGTTCTTGATGATCAAGTTAAAACAAACGGAACTTTGATACAGGCATTAGAATTTGCTAAGGATAATACCGCAGAACAAGAAAAGATTTTAGAGCAACAGATGAATATAGCGATGTCTGCCATCGAAGACCAAATTAAAGCCGAACAACCAGATATATCTATTAAAAATTACACCGATGAAACAGGAAACCAGATTATACTTGGTTACGATAAAAATACTGGAGAGGAAGTTTGGCGGCAAGATTTGGGAAAAGAATATTCTAAACCACGGAGTAGCGGCGGTGGTGGAGGCGGAGGAAGTGTCAATACTTCAACTCCGTTGCCTTTTGATCAATGGCTTAAAGGAGAATTAGACAAGGTAAGTGCTGGGTCTCCTTATGGAGTTGGAATTACTGATGTCAAATTTACCTATGACCCAGAGTATCAGAAACAAAAATACAACGAATATACGAGTCAATTCTACAAAGGGAGTCTCTCGTCTCTTCAAAAACTTATTACCACTACCGATAAACAAAAGATGATTGCGCAAGGGTTGAATTACGACAACGCCGGAGATATTATGGATTATATAAACGGAAAGTATGATGAAGATTCATCGTCGGAAGGAGGCGATATCTTTTAAATATGTCTTTATTATCTACTTTAAAAAAGAAAATATCACAAGGGGTTGATTGGGCTAAAAAACAAGCGGAGGAAAGTGCTTTGAAAAAGAAAGCTCAGCAGGAAAAAATAAAAGAGACCGCGAAAAAGACAGTCCCTCTTTTGACTAAAATTATTGAAGCCGGTAAGGCAGTTTCTCAACCTGGCGGTATTCCGACTTTAATTGCCAAACAACCGCAAATCCAAAAAGCCGTGGCTACTGCTTTAGATTTACCAACAAAAGAATCATTGGAAAAATCAAAAGAAGAACGAAAAAATCTAAAATGGTATGAAGCAAGCCCCAGTGAAATAGTTAAAAGTAAGGAAGTTACTAAAAATATAATGGCTGGTTTTTTAACTCCGAGTGAAGGGCAGGCGGGGTTAATAAAAAAAGGAGCACAAGCAGTAACACCACTAATCTCGAAACTTGCTCCGAAGATAGAAAAATTTATCCCTGAAAATTATGTACAAGAATTGGTAAAAAAACAAAAAGTATTAGAGAAAGAAGGTGCTAAAAGTTTAGTTGAAAAAGGAAAATCATTTCTCAATACGGTTAAAACAAAGCTTGTTGATTTTGCCGCCCCCATAGAAGATACAATGAAGTCCGCCGAAAAAAAAGGTAAATTTGAATTATTGCCTAAGTATAATATTACAGGACAAATTGATCGTGCCTTGCGGGCTCCGACTCTTGCCGGACAATTTGCGAGAGACAATGGTTTGGAAACTGTGATAAAACAAGTTGATAATTTAGATAACCTTGACCAATATCTTATCGCTAAACAGGCAAGTAAAGTTGCGGAAAAAGGAATTAAAACTGGTAGAAATTTAGAAAATGATAAGAAACTTATTGAAGCGTTTGGTGAAAAATATGAACCATTAGCTAAACAAATTACACAGTATTCTCAAAAACTTTTAGATTATTCTACTGATAGTGGACTTATAAGTAAAGATTTATCAGTTAAATTAAAAGAATTGTATCCCGATTATGTTCCTTTAAATAGGGTATTTTCTGAATTAGAAAGAACGGGAATTGGTGGGAAACCTATCGCCTCTTTATCTAAACAAAACATAGTTCAAAAATTAGTCGGTTCAGAAAGAGAAATTGAAAGTCCTATCAAGTCGTTGTTATCAAAAACAAACGACGCTTTTAAGCAAGGAGAAAGGAATAAGGCGGCGCGTATTTTGGCTGGTTACGAGAAATTACCAGACAACCCTTTCGCCTTACGAGAATTAAAAACTGGTGAAGCGGCTCCATTTACCATATCTTATCTTGATAACGGAACCAAGAGAATTTTTGAAACAACAAAAGAAATTTCTGAAGCGGCTAAAGCATTGAATGTTCAACAATTAAACATCCTCGGGAAAATTTTTGCTTTCCCCGTTCGTTTAGCAAAACTCGGTATCACCGGAATAAATCTTCCTTTTGTGGGCGCGAACATCGCGAGAGACCAAATGTTTGGAGTTATAACTTCTAATAAAGCGTTAAAAACTTCTATCGCTAATCCTGTTAATTTTGTTAGGTCTTTATTTTCTGCCATTAGACACGACAAACTATATTTAGAACTTGTAAGGCAAGGAGCAGGGGGAACAAGTTTTGATATTGCAAGGAGTCAAGTCGCGGGAACGGTTGAAAAATTGAGAGCTGGAAGAAGTGTTTTTGGAAAAATAAAATATACAATTAGACATCCGAGTGAACTTTTAAGAGCGATTGAAGATATTGTTGGGAGAAGTGAAGAATTAACAAGAATACAGCAATTTAGAGGAACACGGGAAGCATTATTAAAAGAAGGAAGAACGTCTGGCGATGCCGCTCTTTTAGCCGCAAAAGCGGCACGTGAGAATACTGTAAATTTTTATAGGAAAGGAGAATGGGGAAATGTTTTAAATTCCGCATTTTTATATCTTAATGCTGGTATTCAGGGTTCAAGAACTCTATTAAGAACAATAAAGGAAAGACCATTACAGGCCGGAGCAAAAATAGCTACAACTTTATTTATGCCAGTTTCTATCGCTACTGCTTGGAATCTTTCAGACCCGAAACGAAAAGAAGCGTATGAAGATATTGCTGAATACGAAAAAGAAGGAAATATAATTATTATTCCCCCAAATCCTACTAAAGATGAGAATGGAAAATGGAATATAATAAAAATACCCCTTCCCGCGGGAGTAGGTAAATTATCATCTGTTCCTCGTAGGGCGTTAGAACAAGCCAATGGCTTAAATCCCTTGAAGTTTGGAGAAGTTGCGAGCTATTTGGTTGGTTCGGTTTCTCCGGTAGAACCGACTGCTGGCTCAGCTCTTTCAACCCTTACTCCACAAGCCATTAAACCAACGCTGGAAGCCGTAACCAACAAAAACTTTTTTACTGGCTTTCCGCAGGTTTCCCAAAGTTTGTCAAAATTATCGCCAGAATTACAAGTTAAAAGCACTACTTCCGGGACGGCTCGTTTAATTGGCGGAGTGATAAATAAATCTCCCATTAAAGTAGAAGAATTTATTAAAGGTACTTTTGGAGGAGTGGGAAGTCAAACTTTAAATTTAACAGATAGAGCATTGGCTGGTTTAGATATTATTCCCAAAAATCAAATAGGCGGTCAAAATATAGTAGAAGCTATTGCCGCAAGATTCACCAAAGCAAGAGGTGGAGAGACCGACAAGAAGGCAGAAACAGAGATAAAAAAAATCCTTCAAAATCAAGAAGATGAAAGATTTAGATTAAAACAAGAAGCGGAATTATTATATGACGAACTTAAAGTTTTACCAAAAGATGAAGCAAATGCTAAAGCGAAAGAATTAAAGAAAAAAAATCCGGCACTTTACGAAAAACTCAAAGACGTTACTTCCGATGCTAAACTTGGTTTATCTTATGAAGATCGTTTAATTAAGCAACTTGGAGTTGAAAACGGAGAACGTGCTAAATTTATTTGGGAAGCAGTAAAGTCCCTAAAAACAAAGGAAGAAAAAAACGCTTATATCAAAGAATTGAGAGAAAAGAAAATCATAAGCGACAACGTTATGAAGCAGTTAAGGGAATTAAAAAATCAGTCGCAATAAATTGATTTTCCCTGTAAATCGTCGGGATAACAATTTTCCGGTAAATCATTTTGAGTTAAAATAGAAAATATAAAAAGACCGATAATAAAAAGGGCCACAAAAATTATTACTTGTATATTTTCTTTAGTCATATTATT
>JAQTSV010000031.1 GCA_028711115.1 Candidatus Omnitrophota bacterium | reverse complement strand
ACCGTTGGCTTGAAAACCAGCAGGAGCGTTGCTCCCGATATACATATTTGCCGGCAATGCTCCTACAGGTTCAATGTAGGCGACATCTGAGCCCATTTGGATACCGTTGCAATATAGGCGGATTACCGATCCATCGCCGGAAAACGCTATGGTATAATTTGTTCCTTGTGTCATTGAAAAGGAACTCGTAGCATAACCTATACCACCGGATAAAATTGCCCCACATAATTCAGTGGAACCACTGGAAACATATAATGCATAATAATTATTTGCATCAATTATCATAACCCAAAGATCTCTTCCACTCGTTGTAATGATTGATGTAGGATTAAAAATAAATTCCACTGTCCAATTCCCTTTGGTGAATATCCCTGCTGTCGGTATCGTCAGGGTTTCGGCTGCGCGGGTTACCCCGCTGTCTATCCAGCTTGTGGGATAGGCTTTTTGCTCTAACTGGGAATACAAAACCCAAAAAGTAATAGCTCCGGAAGATGCAGCACCCTTGCCGCTGCCACCAGCCGCCCCGCCAGACGACATATCATAATTACTAAATACGCAAACGATAGTGGTAGAAACAGTCGCTCCGAAAGTTATTGTAGTTTTTACATTGTTCCATCCAGCTACAAGGTTTATTTTTTCGATCCATCCCTCTGCCCATACCAACCCATCAGTTAATGAGATAAAAACGCTGCTTGGCGTAGGCACGTAAACTTTTGCGGAAAATGTCCATGTTTGGCCTGTTATTGCGGATAACCCTGTTTTACTTTTATATATATAATTATTTGCTGCATCCATCACAATTTTATCCGCCAGCGCACTGTACGGCGCGTATGCCACATCGTCACCCGTTATCGCGGTCCCTGCAGTTTTACTCGTGTATGAAGTCCAGTCCTCGGATAACGGTAATTGATTTGTCGTCCCTTCCTCCACCATGACAGCCTGCCCAAGTGTGGGATTAATCCCTCTTAGCCTAATTTTACGTCCAGGAAGAATGTTACCGTATAGTGGGGAAGCGGCGTTAAATGAACTGTATTTCCCCGCAGGGTTATTCATCGTTGCGGCCAATCGTCCGGGGGAAACTTTGCCGGTCAATTGGCTTGCATAGTCTCTACCCCTGCGGCATTCGACGGAAACTAAATCAGCTGTGCAATCCTCATTTACGCCAAAAAAATCACCATTATTATCCCAATCAATTTCAAAAATATAATCAGACATTTTGGAATACCCCCCTGAATGCGCCTGCTGCGCCTGCATCTCGGACAATTTGCTTTACTCGCTGTTCAAAGTCAAGGATACCATAAACAGGGCCGGAAAAGACTATAGTAATCCCTCCACCGGATTTGTTTTGTGACGCAGGAATTATTTTTTCACCTTTATGAACCATTGCAAGGGTATCCTGTGGGACATAGGGAGTGCCGATATCATAGGAAGGCACGTTATAGTTGCTGGCATTTCCTATACCCTTTACACTATTTGCTATGCTTGCGGTTGTATTTCGCAGTTCAGCGCCACGCCCTATAATTACGGCTATTATTGCCGCAAGAGCTGCAAGTGCAAGCACAACACCGCCGACAATTAAGGCAGTTTTCATGCCAGCTAAATTCATTACTCCAAACGCCGCAGCAATACCGCCTACCGCAGTTGTCAAACCTCCTACTAAATAAATAAGTGGTCCGATGACAGCGATTATCCCGGCAAAGGCTGCAATAAATATCATGGTTTGGGGATTCATTTTTTTAATAATGTCAAGTATTGGTGTTAAACATGTTATAATTTTTTCCAACGCCGGAATCAAACTATCCCTTATAACTGGAGCGATATTAACCGCAATACGCAATCCAACTAATTCAAGGTGCGTCTTTATTTTATCCCATGCATCACCAAGAATGCGGAGTTCTTCTATTTCTTTTGCTGTTAATACCCCCATTTTCAATGCTTCTTCACGTAACTTGACAAGTTCTTCTTTGCCAGCATTAAGCATGGGTACTATATCCATATACGACCTGCCGAACAATGCAGCTGCCATTGTGTTTCTTTCTGTTTCGTTTGCCATACTTGATAATTTATCAATTATTTCGGCATATAAATTGGACATATCTTTAAATTGTCCGTTTTCCTTTACTTTAATATGCAACTTTCTAAGAGTTTCAGTAAAAGTGCCCGTATCACTATCTGCACCCTTCAATTTATTAACAAACGCAGACATTGTACTTTGTATTGATGAAAATTCCATATCTAGTTGATTAGTAACATGTCTCATTTGTTGCAACGATTCCACACTCATTCCCGTCTTTTCAGCCATAACACCTATTTCATCAGCATACTTAACGGCATTACCCACAAGCTTAGCTATGCCAGCACCGGCCGCCACAATCGGGGCAGTTATATACATGCTCATATTTTTCCCGACTGATTGCATTTTGTCGCCGATTTTCTGTAATTGTTCACCTGTTTCTTTCATACCGTTTTTAAAGTTCTGCAGCGGAGTGAGTCCTCCGCCGATTTCCTTGCTTAACTTTGCCTGCTGGATTTCAAGATCCAAAAGTTTATTTTGATAAATCATTGCAGCCTTTGAGGTTTCGCCCTGCGCGTCAGTTACTTCTTTTAACTTCTGCTTTGTGATATCAATTTCAGCAGATAAAATTTTCTGCGTATCGGCGTTTGCTTTGGCTTGCTGAGATAAGGTCTTGAGACTACCATTTACAGCATTATTCTGGACTTTCCATAAGTCCATTTCCTTATTTATTGTTGCTGTGGCTTGCTTAGCCATATCTATGCCTTGTTTATAGCTGGACGCATCAAGGATAAGTTTTGTAAGCATTGTTTTGTCTGCCAATCAAATCACCTTATTTCTTAAAAGCATTATCTATGCCGTTGGTTAATTCCTGTTCAATTTTTGCATATGCTTTGTCTTTTGATTCATCAAAAGCAGGTCTTTGCCAAGGTCTGGCAGGTTCATGTGAGGAACCGTATTCACTAAATTTACCGTAATAAACGGATGATATATCGCCTTTTAATATACCAATTACCTGAGAATATGTCCCATCCCTCAGTTTTCGCACCTTGCCAATTTTGATATTGTCCTGCAATTCTCCGGTTCTTCTATGCAATACCTGATAGACTTTGCGCTTCATGGCATTTAAAACAGGTTTTGCGCCTTCATCAAGTGCTTTCTTAAATATGTTTTCGCCCGCTTTGCCCATATTGTCAAGGGTATTTATCATTTCCTGAAATCCTTT
The DNA here is from genome assembly GCA_028711115.1 of Candidatus Omnitrophota bacterium. Lineage (GTDB taxonomy): Bacteria > Omnitrophota > Gorgyraeia > Velamenicoccales > JABMQK01 > JAQTSV01. Next base: position 1,388 of record JAQTSV010000031.1, on the reverse strand, counting down.
TGTATCAAATTCAATCATACTTCACCGCCTAAAGGGAAGGTTTTAACCTCCCTTGTTTCTACCTTCCCATTCTGCCTCTTCACGTCTCAATACAAAATAAGCGTACCATTCTGTTAATTCTTCTGATGATATCCTGCCCAGCAATTCATCCACAGTCATATGAAGTTCTAAGGCTAAACTGAAATAGAATTTTCTTTCCGGACAGGATTCTAGTTTTTTGCTGCTTCCTCAAGGCTTTTTTGTGCCAGACCATTTAGTATGAGAGACTTTTCATAAAGCATCTGAATTACATTTCCGTCTTTTAATGAAAGGATTTCAAGATCTTCCGGAGAAGTCGAAAATAACTTTGCTCCATTTTCGTCGCTTAAACTCAAAGCTACAACCAGGACCTGATTGTCAAAAAGAGTATCCCAGTTCACCCCTGCGCCATCGTCATTCTTGCGGATAGATTCGCGTAAAAATAAACTTCTATCCTTGCCGTTCCATTTATGGAGATAGACAGTGCCACCCCATTCCGGTATTTCCACTGCTGTAATCTTGCAGTCTTTAATGTTAATAATCTCATCTCTACTTAACATATTTCCTCCTTATGCCGCAGTGGTCGATGTGACCCCGCCGGATACGATTATACTTGCCGAATATGTTACCGCCCCACTGACCGCGCTTTTGACATCGTATGCCGTTACAAAGCATTCGCCTTTTTTCTCAATGCTTCCCGCAACTGTCGAGAATGGGTAGTACTCGAACGATTTTGCGTCTGTACTGCCGACAATCCCCGAAAGAACTGTATCAACAGCGGATGAAAAACTCCCGCTGATTGAACCGTTTGCGCTCTTTAGTCCCATGACATATTGTTTTGCCGTATCTGTGAATCCTGTCACCTCAACTGTATCAGCTGCCTGTGGTAAACTTGCATCGTTCATTCCTGTCGAGATGTCTGTCAGTGTCCCTGCTGCATTGTCAATAAAAAACTTAGCTGTTTTGCCGTGATAAAAACTCATAAAATCAACTCCCCCTCTAAAATCTGCATAACGCAGTGCCATAAGTTACATTTGTCGTTGCTGTCACCGACGCCCTGACATACCGCCTGATTTCCCCTGTGATTGCCACTCTCTGAGCCGACGCGCCGATAGACGCCGTTGAAAATGTCGCCAACGTTTCCCAACTTGAACCATCCGATGAATGTTCGATATAGGCCTGCGCATCTGCGATGTTTTCCGCCGATACCTGTAGGTACCCCGCGCCGCCCGAAGTTGACTTTGCCACTCCGTTTACTGTCGCACCTTGGCTTGATATGGTCGCCTGTGCCATTGCGCGTATACACATAACGGGTTCCTTTCCGACATTGCTTTGACAGGCCGCCGCTACCCTTATGGCCCCTGAAATGG
>JAQTSV010000030.1 GCA_028711115.1 Candidatus Omnitrophota bacterium | reverse complement strand
TTGTTGATATGCAACTATTTAATCCGTGGCTATCAATGGCATTCTTTAACCCATCAAGCATCATTTGTCCCATGTCCCATATATGCTCATATGTTCCCGGCTGTTCAAGGATTTTTATCGTTGCCAATGCCGCTGCAATTGAAAGGCATTCACCGCCAAATGTTGTACTGATAAAGGCTTCCCCGGTGTCAATCAATCTCATAATATCTCTCTGTCCGCACACTGCGCTGATAGGCATTCCATTTCCATAGGCCTTGCCGATGCATGTTAGGTCAGGTGTCACGCCGTAATATTCTGCTGCACCGCCTAATGCAAACCTGGCGCCGGAAACAATTTCGTCAAAGATCAAAATTGCCCCGTTTTTATGGCATAGTTCTTGGATTGCTTGCAAGTATCCCGGATAAGGGCCGTTCTCCATTATGGGTTCAAATATAATGCAGGCTACTCTGTCTTTTAGGTTATCAAACCAATTTACAAGGTCGTTCATATCGTTATAGATAAACTTTTTTGTCAGTTTGCTTACCGCAAATGGTATTCCTTTGGCACCTGGCTCAATGCCGATTGTCCAATCCGAAAATCCATGATACCCGCCTTTTAATATATAATCCCTGCCAGTAAATGCCCGTGCAAGTCTGACGGCTGCATCCGTTGCATCCCGTCCATTTTTAAGCAGTTTCACTGATTCGCACCCCGGAATTATATTTCTTAATTTGTTGCATAAAAATTGTTCGGCCATTGTCGGAGTTGAAAACGATATTCCTTTGTGTAATTGTTTGATTATGGCTTCATTTACCCTTTCATCATTGTGCCCTATGATTATTGGTCCCAATGCTGCGGTATAGTCGGTAAAAACCTCTCCTTCCGTGTCTGTAACTTTTGAACCTTTCCCGCTTTCTAATATAATAAGCTTTGTAAAGTAGTTTTGAGATTTTGAATAAGTCTGATAAAACATTATAACCTCCACAGCCAAGGATATTTTATTTGTTCCGGAACATTATCTATATTATATATGCTTTTCATTAGTGACCAGGGCAATTCATATTTTGTCAGGTTGATTAGTTCCATCAATTGTTCTGCGGTATCAACTCCTACAACAATATAATTAATGTTTGAGTTGCCGCAAGCGAATAAAAACGCAGTTTCTTTTCGGCTAATTCCATATGGGTGGATGATATCATCGAGTTTTTTGATATATTCTATCCCGATTGGAGGTCTATCCATTAATAAAAGCCCCTGAATGAATACCGACCTGGCTATTGTGGTTATATGGTGTTTCCTTGTAATTCTGAAAAATTTTGTTTTTGTTATATCATGATCGAAAACATTGTAAGGAAATTGGATTATAGACATTTTCATTTTTACTGCTTTCAATGCTTCTTTCGGAGTATCAACTGAAACGCCATCCCATTGTTCGTCATTGATTTTGTCAAATCCGTGTGCGAGTTCGGAGCATCCGACATAATGCAAATAATCCTCAACCTTGTTTATTTTTTTAATGAATTTTATCGGATGTGAGTATATATCAATATATGCCGTTGATGTATCAACAAAATTTATTCCATTGTCGATCGCTGTTTCAAGTATTTTTTGAACCTCTTCTGGCGGAACCTGTTTGCCGTTCTTTATTCCGTAATTTTGCGTGTAATTTGCAGTTCCGAGAATTAACTTAGGCATCTTAAAATATCCTCCATGTAAAATATTTGGCCCGATTTATAGAGTTTTTCATATATGTTTTTGATGAATTCAAAATCGTCAGCTGTATCTAGTGTCCAACGCAGACTTGATAAATTTTGCTTTTGCACTATGGCAAGGACTTTAAACCCGCTCCAAAGAAAATTAATGTCATATTCCTTTTCAAAAAAATTTATCTTATGGAAATCAGGTCGTTTTAATATTCCTGCTTTGAAAACCTCTATATCCAATCCATCCGGAAATGTTCGTCTGATGCAGTTTGTTGTCAGATCATTATCGTCGTGATGTGAAATTATTACATCTATCAAATCCGGGCAAACTAAAGGGCAATCTCCGGTAATGCGGACAATTGAATCGTTATCCTTTATGCCGAAAGCTTTTACCGCCCCCTTGAATCGTTCGATAACATCATCCTCCGAACCGCGAAAATATAGTGTGTTCAATTGTTTACAAAGATTTTCTATAGCGTCGTTTTCCTCGTTTATGCTGGTTGCGACTATGATTTTATCAATTAATTTTGCACATTTTACCCGTTCGATTATGTGCTCCAATACTGTTTTTTCGCAAATTTGCATTAAAACTTTGCCAGGAAGCCGCCTACTATTCATTCGGGCTTGGATAAATGCATATATCATATTTTACCTCAACAAAAAGCTCCCTCTCGGGAGCCCATAAATATAACTAGTTACATTATAGCAATACAGTAATGTTAATTAGTCACCATTTTATGATTTTTAATTTTTTTTTCGCGTTCAATGGATTCAATGAGCACGGACAACCTTTTATGATTTAATTCTGTCCCAACAAATCTTTTTTTATTACGGTAAGCATTTAAGCCTATTAAGCCTCTGCCCATACAAAGATCACCGATAATATTGTAATCCTCGTTTGAGCAAATCCATTCAATAATATCTTCTTCGTCCATTCCATCTAAAGCAGGTTTTTTTGCCTTATTGGATCCCCTGATTACATAACAAAGTTTATCCTTACCGTGATAATATGTGCTGTTGTAGAACGTAGTGTATTTATAAAGCTTCCGCATCTCCATGATAAAGTCGGCCAGATGCTCCTTGCCCACTTCCACATAGCATACCTGCGGGCTTATCTCCCAGATACGCCCAAAAAGACATTTATAAAACCGCTCAAAACTGTCTACTCTTTCGGTCTTGTCAGCCTTCATGTAAAATGTATTAATGTTTCCCAGGTTCCAAGGAGGATCTGCAAAAATAAGGTCAGCACTCTTCATAAACGCCGGCAGCGGATTAAAAATATCATGCACCTGTATCGTGCTGCCATCATCGAACATATAAGGCCCTGCTCCTAACGGATACCGCAGATAAGCATCTCCATAATTATACTCAGCCATTTTCAACCTCCTGCATCTCCCATGACCGGGAATATGTCTGATTTTTAAACAGCTCAGCAATACCAGTAATCTGTTTCAAGCGGAACACTTCTTCCAGCTCCATACCTAAATGTTTTGCAATGGCATCATCATCTTCACCCTGTTCAAACAAAGCCTTAACCAGATCACCCATCAAGTCAACCTGGTGCACTCCCCTGGCGCGATTGAACTGGACAGTTGCAGCCATCCTCTGCGCCGGTGTCTGATCCAGAACGTAGATTGGGATCTCAGTAGCCTGCAGATCGTTTTTAAACAAATCACACCTGTGGAAACCATCCACAATAATAAACTTTTGTAAGTCCTCATCCCATACAGTAACAACTCCAAAACAGAATCCGTTGTCGATTATCGACTCGCGAAGCAACTCCATGTTCCTGCTATCAACACTATTTGGGTTATAGTTGTTTGCCTGGACCAGTTCTATTGGTACTACAATGGCCGTCTGCGATACTAGCTTGACCGGCCCGCATTTAGTATTTATTACCGGCGCATCCGGCACTAAAAATGTTCCATATTCCTCTGTTTTTATCTCCCTCACAATAGTTCCCTCCATTTCTTTATCGTTTCTTCCCGGGGATCCGGCTTATTGTCCACAGGCAGGTTGTTTTCATAATCATTCAGGATCAGCTGCCTGCACTCTTGTCGAGCGACATAATTATTATCCAGGTACCGGACATACCGCTTCACAAAAATATCTTTTTTAGTAGGATCCGGATATGTCTCCAGCAGGAAGTCCCGATATTCTTTCCAGCTTTTAAAGTTTTTCGGCAGCGTTCTTGCCCGGAGCATCTTATTGTCCTTGCCGTAAATATGGCCGACTGCTATCCCTCCAATGCGCTTCTGCAGCTTGTCATATGTTTTGGGTTCGAACTCTGGCAACTCTACCAGCGCCTTGAAAGACTTTTCATGGATCAGGCTGGATACTCTGATCTCCTGCAGTCCCATACCTTTTTTATACTGGAAATCGTATATTTTGGAATACTTTAATTGATTATCATATATGTACTTCCATATATCGTGAAAGTTCCAATCGTACAACGGATAAAAATTATAGTTATTGTTTTTTTCCCTTTTGGTGCACCAATAAATATTTTTATATCCGGGATTCTTCGAGACAGCTCGCCATCTGTTTGGACTCTCCGTCGCTCTCAGGCCGACAAGAAAAGCTGTATCATGTCTGGAGTTCTGGAAATTGTCCAGTGCATCATAAAAGCCAAATCCTTTGTTTTTATCCCGGACAGTCTCTTTTGCTCTGTCCCAGGGCTTGTACTGGATGCTGTCCGGCTCCTTGCTGCGCATCCATAGATCATGCTTCCCGCGTTCCCAGCATTTGAGTTGGCCATCCTTTATTGATGTGGAATTTGTCAAGTTGAATTCAATCTGAAACCATAATCTGATTGTATTCTCCGGATATAGATTCATAATGTATTTTATTTGATTTATGGTACTTTCGTATACTGCTTCCTCATCCAGAAAAAATATGCCGACCTTGTGGTCTCGTCGGTGAGCTTCCAGCAACGCAAGATGAGCCAGTACCGTGCTGTCCTTCCCTCCGCTGATAGAGATGCATATATTTTCAAACTCATCAAAAATGTATGATATCCTTTCCCTTGCA
>JAQTSV010000029.1 GCA_028711115.1 Candidatus Omnitrophota bacterium | reverse complement strand
AACTTAAATATTACAAAGGGGTCTGTCCAAACTTTCAGTAATGGGCGGGAATAATTATGGGTACACTTGATAATTTTGCCGAATCACAGGGCGTTGGCGCTGGTGTTGATCTGGGCACGGCGATTGCCGAACAAATGTTTGGTATACAAAATAAGGGATTGTTCGGACGCAAGGTGGCGAAGATGTATTTTACTGATCTCGCCCGTCCTATGTATACATTCAAACCCCAAACCATGACCACGGATGTGAAGAAGCGATCGCTACCAGATGTCGAAGTATATGTTGATCCGCAAAATATTAAAGTCAGCAAAAAAATAATTGCGAACAGAAAACAAACCAAAGGCGGGTGGATGCTCCAATTCTGGGGGCATGATCTTACAACGATATCTATGAGTATGAAAACGGGGTGGTTCGGATTTACGAAAGGGCAAAATCTTCTTACGATGATGCCGGATTTTGTTGCTGGATTTTTGCCAACGGGCACGGCGATATCGAATATTGGTGGTCCTGGCGGCGGACAAATATCGAGCGGCAACGGAATTTATAAAGATCCGCTCAAGATATTCGAAAAAATAAAGAACAATGTTTATAATAAACGATTTGACAATTCGACACCATTCATCGGCTTTCCGCTGATAACGCTTGTGTACGAAGGCACACCATACACGGGATTTTTTAATAATTTCGATTACGAAATAACGGCTGAAGGCCCGTTCAATATTAATTTCAGTTTTTCGTTTGTCGTTATTCCCACAAGCAATAAATTGCTTTTCGAACAAGCGATTCAAAACGTAATACAAAATACCCAAAATATAAGTGTTGGCGATGCCGCATTATTCGCCACTGGTCTTATTACAAATCCTAATGGTACGGTTCAAAAAATATTCCAGGGCGCAACTGATCTGGCTATACAAGTACTCGAAACCGAACTCGATGGTATTACCGGCAATCTTGGCATTGAAGGTTTCTTTGACGATATATTCCCGTCCAAAGAGGATCTGAATTAAACATGCCACAAATAGAAGCGCCGGGATCATCTTCTGATCTTCCAATCGTAGAAAAACAAAATTATTCGGCAATGGTATTGGTGTGTCAATACAAGGGTGCAACCGACACCACGCACCCAGAAGATGCCACCGCATATGAAGATTTTTTCTATGAAATTAATCGTGGTTTGACTTCAATAGTAACTTCGTATCAGATCAATGGACAAGGATCAGGAAGCATTACTATCATTTTGCCTGTTGATAAATCTTTTGAATCAATCAAGAATTTATTCGACAAAGTTCTTAAAAAATGGGATAATGACGCCATAAAATACAATTGGGCGAAAATTGATCCGACGACAAAGCTTTATCAGAGCACCAACAGCACTTATACTGTTCCAGGAAATATTATTCAGGAATCAAATGTTGATCAGAAAAAAATAACGAATACAAATATTTTTGGTGAATCCATTCCCTATTACCCAATTCTTGACGATACCAAGACCCAATGCGTTTTTAAGCCGATGGACAAGGTGCGCATTTATGAAGAAGGGAGATTTTCAAAGGCGTTGTTCAAGGTTTGTGAAGGACTTATTCAATCCGCATCGGTTTCATTTGATGGTGTTGGAATAACGGTCAATATACAATTAACAGACCTTACAAAATGGCTGGATATAAGCGAATACAATATAAATCCGGCACTGGCAATGAATGTCGTGGCTCCACGCACGGGGCAACAAGATGTGTCTGTATTCACGACCAATCTTTCAAATCTTACGCCGCAAGAAATTGTAAAGAAGATGGTTGTTGGAGATACTGATAAATCTAAAAATTTGACATATCGTGAAAAATACAACGAACTTTTAACGACAAAAGCGAAAGATTATCTTGTTGTTGATATTGTTGTTACCGACAATACTGGCGGCATTATTGAATCAATGAGTAGAATGGATTACAGCAAAAACGCCACTGGTGAAGCGCCTTCACTTGAACAAATAGATCAAGAAGTCGAATACATACAAAGCATAATGACGCCAACGGATACAGTTACCGTAAATTATTACATAATGATGGCGGGCGTAAGAGGATGCGGATATTTTTCGCTGTCGCCCGTCAATGGAAATATTGAAAATGGGCAGTTTACTGAAATTATGCAGAACACGGCATTTGACAAGGATACGTTGTGGATAGATCCAAACTTATTTACCTTATCTCCATATGTCAGAGAATTCGGTCAATTTGATTTGTGGAATCATCAATATCAGAAGCGATATCAAATCTGCATGGAAGTGGCGAATAGGATCGAAGGCGAATTTTTCGCCAATCCAGACGGAAGATTGATTCTCAAAATGCCGTATTATAATTATAATCCAGGCACAGTATGGGGACTTAAAAAATATAAAGACAATGGTGATCTTGATGAAAACAGTTTGGGCGAACCCTATATGCCCAACGGTGATTTTTATCTTATAGAAGAAAAAGATATTTTAAATTATACGTTTAGCGAAGACGATTCAAATATTGTCAATTTCATATGGGTAACGGGACAGCCCGAATGGGGTATGCAAGTTTCTGATCTTCCCGTTGGCGTGAGCCGTACATATTTATATGATGCGCCGCTGATCAAAAGATTTGGCATGAGGGAAACGACGATTAACATACCATTTGCGGCATGGGAACAAGACGAAGAAAAAAGAAAAACATTTGGGCAAGCTTATATGAATAAGCGCAATGCCAATTATAGAAAAGGCAGTATGACTATTCCCTTGCGCCCAGAAATACAGATTGGCAATACCATCGCAATTTTGAATAATCAAATTTCAAAACAATTGAGATTTGGTAACGCCTATCGTGGATACAAACAATATTCGGAATCGTCTATTTTTTATGGAAAATCGTTATCAAGATTTATAGAATATATGGTTCAGAATAAAAAATCGGGCGCATCGTTGTCAAATATTCCCGTGTATTATATACAGGGATTGACGCATACGTGGAATGTTGGCGGACAATGTACGACTTCTTTGCAACTTACATATGGCCGATATTGGGAAAAACAATTTGAATTTAATCTTTTTGACCCTAAAAAATATATTGAAGTCGCTGATCAAAGTCTTATACCGATATTTAGCCTTATTTCATCTGCGGAAAGTAAAATCAATGCAGTTTCGAAACAATATTCAAATGCGGCAGATGAATCTCTTGATACTACTTCAGATGGGCAAGCGCAAAATACAATATTATTTAGCGTTAAGCGTAATTTGGAAATATGCGAATATGCAACAATCATTCTTGAACAGTTGCAAAAATTATTTATTACATATGTAAATACTTCAACAAATTATATAGATGTACAATCTGGTGTTCTTCTTCAAAAGAAATTTAAATTTAAAGATGAAATAATTGCAGCAATTAATCCAGCACTTTTTGATAATTTTGATTGGCTTAAAACTAAATATAATAATGATGCATTGCTTTATCCGCTACAGCAATCATTGATTTCTATAATTTACCTTAATGGGAAATTAATACAGCCAGATGTTCTACAGCCATTAATGGTAGAAACAATACCATTATCGAGTGGATTCTAATGAGTGCCATACGCCAAATAGTAGATCAGATATTTAATGATCCCAAGTTTAGGGATAAAATGTCGAACTTCGAAATATTTACGGGATTGATCAAGGACGTGGATTACATCAACAGTTTTGCCGTTGTCGATACTGGCGTAACCACATATGTAGACTGTGTAATTCCAATGTCACAAGTTAACGCTTATTTGGATAAAAATAAAAACAAAAAAATATTTGGTCTTTTCCATAACTACACACAAGGCGCTTTTGTAATCGGTGTACACTTGAAGCGCATACAGAAAAGGTTTTTACTTGCGTCGTTTCCTACGTTTGCCGCTGATCAGTATCAGAATTTGCTTGACGATGTTCCCAAGGGCATAAATAGAATTCCGATTAAGAACACCGACAAACGTGATTTTGACACCACGGGCAAAACTGATCTTCTTGATACCGACATTGTGAAGTGGGGCGAATATCTTATTTATTCTTCCGGTCTTGCCGCATTTATGCTGGATTATATCGGCAATATACTCGTCGAAACCGAACGTGAATTTCATATACGTGTCGGCGACAGAAACGCAACTACGGCAAAAATAACTGCGCCAGAAGTGGAAGTGGTGGTTGGGCGCATGTTGAAAGACGATGCCACCAACGGTGCAATTGAAGACACAACGCTCAATAGTAAAAATACCAAAATAAAGATTGATGTTAATACCGTTTCAGGCACCACCGTTACAAACAAATTCAATCTTACTGTAAACGCTGATGGTGATTGCATACTTAAAAATCCAAATACCGAAATAAGGATTAATTCTGATGGCACGATATATTTGGGCGAAGCCAGTCTTGAAAAAATGGTACTCGGCGAAACCCTTAAAAATTATATTGATAGCGTGATTACGGCCACGTTTAATGCACACACGCATCCATATATTATACCGTTAATGCCCATTGCAACGGGACCAACGCTGGCATCGTTGACACCGATAACGCCAGAAGCAACGCCATATCTTTCCGTCAAAAATAAAAATAAGTAATGAGGCGTAATTGTGAACCTTGATCTGAATCAAATAAAGTCGCTTGTCGAAAGTGATTTAGTGGCGAACAAACTTGGTGATCCGCCTGGAAATCTGCCAGCGGGTATTGTAATTACGCAACAACAGGTTTGGTCTACCGCTGATCCCAATATCCCATTTACCATGCGTGATTTCAGGGATATGATTGCACAATGTATTTACGATTATTTATCTGATTCAACCAGCA
>JAQTSV010000028.1 GCA_028711115.1 Candidatus Omnitrophota bacterium | reverse complement strand
ATCGAAGAGCATGAGCATTTAGTGGAAGTACTCGAGAATGGAACTGAAGAAGAACGTAAAGCAGAGGCCGAAAAGCAAGCAAAAGAACTCAAAGAGTATAAGGGCGAATCGCTGAAGGAAAAAGTAGAAGAACGATTGAGTGAGAAACAAGCTGGGAAAAAATTCAAAGACGTAGGTACTCGAGTAGGCGGAAGCCGGAAAGAGATTGCCGCAATTCGAGTATTGACCGCAGGTGATCTGGATAAACTTGATAATGCTACAGCTTACAGAGTAGTAACGAAAGAAAGAATATTACCAGATATTAATCCTCAAGCAGAGAAGGATAATGGAGTAGAGAGTGGAGCTGCATACATGAAGAAGAAACTCCGTGAATCTGTAAATGCCAAACCGCCTAATACCCCAGAAGACCGAAAGAAATTTGTTGAACTGACTCCAAAGATATTTGAGAAAATCGATGCAGCAAAAACAATTGAAGATATTCGTACGATCGGCAACGAAGACTTTGAGACATTTATGGACTGGGGAAGCCGTAAGCGTGTAACTTTTTATAAGCATGAAGATTATAAAAGCGATGTAAGCCGATTACTTGGCAAAGAGTTTTTAAACCTTATTGGTCGCAATAGTGATTCAGCAAAAAAGCACTGGAGCGATGCGGTGTTAATGAATTCTTTTAACGAAGAGACGGCGAAAGAACAGTATAAAAAGTATGCTGAAGGAAGAAAAAATGTTGTTGAGATGAATAAAAAACGGATGGATGAATATACAGCGGAACAGTGGGAGCGTTATTTTAAGACGGATCCGATGACAACGATGTCATTTACGAGGAGGCAACTTACAAGTGAAAAACAAAACAATCCTGAGAAGTACCAACAAGCTATCGAAGATTATAAGGCAAGAGAATATAAATCGAATGAACGGCGAAACGAACCAATTACTTATGAAGAGTGGTTGGATAAGAGACCACAATATAAACCGAGAGAAGCTGACTGGAGCTGGGCGGAGGCTAAAGATAAAAAAGTTATTGAAAGACGTAAAGCGGAATTAAAGATACATGATAATCCGCCTTTGGCGTTTATCAAGCGCACAAATGGAAGACAAGTGCTTAATTCAGATATCACGGTAGAAGCGATAAAAGATAAATATGGATTTAAGAGCGTTCAATTTGGCCACTATGTTAAAGATGTTGAAGCTCAGGAGCATGTGAGACACTTTATTGAGAGCATGAATGATCTGGAAGATGCACTGGGAATTGATATAAAAAAAATGAATCAACTTTCAGGACTGAGTATAGCGTTTGGTGCACGGGGTTCCGCAGGAGCACTTGCTCATTATGAACCGATGGCCAAGATAATAAATATCACTAAGACCAGAGGTGATGGAACGATATGCCATGAACTATTCCACAACATTGATCATCTATTAGGCGGGATGGAAGAAGGCACAAGAAAAGAGAAAATTTATCTCTCTCAACAAGGAATTGGGGGTTACGAACGAACAAAAGAGAACGACATACTAAACAAGCGCAAACTCCGAGTAGCAATGAACGATGTAATGAATGCTATTAAAAAGGGAACAAACGAAAAGAAACTTAATTTTGAACCAGGCGGGAATAAATATACATACGGGAGTATAAGAAATAAGTTTGAAACCGAAGGATATGAGGCAACGAGAGAATACCTAATGAAATATGCGAAGGATCCAGATGAGCTTGGAAGAGCTGAAGACTATTTTAAATATCTTTCGACATTGGCAAATAAACCAATTGAAGTAATAATACCTACCGGACGAACAAAATATTATGATTCAGCAATGCAGTTTAACAGTAAATACTGGCAAAGGGATCAAGAACTATTCGCGAGAGCAGCGGAGGCGTACGTGCAAGATAAATTAATAGGGAGCAGGATGTATAATAACTACCTGGTAGCTGGTAACAATATTCAACAACCGGACAAAAAATGGGAATCTGGATCACTGGAAATCACTTATCCGCAGGGAGAGGAAAGAGTGATTATCAATGAAGCGTTTGACAAGCTCCTGGAAACAGCGAAAAGCGAACTGAATATTGGATTAGAAAAGAAAAGGGAAGGTAAAAGAGTATCGAGCGAAGTACAGATGCAAAAGAGTTTATATAATCCAAACATTTTTAAATCACTCTTCAGGAGAATATAAAATGGATATCAAAGATTTTAAACCATTGCCGGGCGACATGATAGCTGGATGTGGAAAAGGTTTTACCGCATGGTTACAAAAAATAAACGGCAGGGCTAACGACGGAAGATATTGGACTCACGGAGCGGAGGTCACTTATCCTACAGGATCATCAGGTCAGATAGACATAGTAGCCTCAGCGGAGATAAATGGGAATGTTCACATGCGATGGAACGAAGTTATAGAGGATCCAAGTTATGATATTATCGTTGTTCGTATTAAGGGAGTTACTAAGGCAGAGACCGAAAACGCACTTGACTATGGAGATGCTAAATTTTTAAATGATAGTTATGGATGGAAGTCATGGCCGTGGTTTGGATGGAAAGCCCTTTGGGATAGAGTTATAAACCCGATATGGATAAAGGTATTCGGCAGTAAACTACATGATGTAGATTTAGAAGATAACTGGTGGACCGCTGGGACATTCTGCACAGAAAGGATATGGTGGCATCTTAAAAAAGTGATTCAGGTTAATCCAAAGCGTTGGAATCGATTACAAGAAGCAATACAAAAGTACTTCCCCAATACATTCCAGCCTATTCAGTGGAGAAATTTAATGATGTCAGAAGACTTTGAAATAGTAATGCAACGATTAGACGGTATTGTAACCATTTTTTAAAGAAAGGATACTACAATGATAATCTACTGGTATATAGAGTTTGTATTTCTTTTAATAAGCCTGTTAGACTTGAGGCTTATGTCATTTTATGAATTGAAATACTGGGCAATGCTCATGATATTCGGAGAGAAGCATCCAGAGTTATTGGCTCAGGCGAAAAAGTTGAAAGATGAAGCATCGGACGCTGTATCGATAGCGCAATTTGCTTTTTGGTATTCCATGATCGGATTGTCGCTTGCATTTATAGCCGATGATGGGATTCAATTTGTTTTGAATCTTATTGCAATCATATTTTTCCACTGGGCGGGTAAAGAAGATTTGCAATATTTTATTCTCGACGTGATATTGAAATGGTTGCCGGAAAGCTGGTGGAGTACTCGAGAACAAATTAAAATTACCCAGACACGAAAATTACCGAAGTATATAGCCTGGATGATAGTAGCAAAAAAGATTGGTCCAGTGAAAATACCGATGCTCTGGGTGAGAATGTTTGCCGGCGACGGCGGTCAAGATGGGCAGGATGTAAAATTTTGGAGATTTGCAACGGGAGTGATCATAGCTCAAGCATTAGTCATTATAGTCAACGAAATCATGTTCTAACAATAAACAAACGTGGAATACTATGCCAACAGTCAATCCTGATACAATAGAATCTATAGAAATTACTGAGGATATAGTAAAAGAATATATTCCGGATCCCCTGAAACAGTTCTGGTTTTTTAGGGCATTACAAAAAAGCCTACATTTTGATGAAAACGGCAGAGTGCATGGGTTTAATCAGCATATAATACATTATAGGCGTAAATACGTCATTGATATGTATAATTCCGGGAAAAATTATGAGGAAATAGCGAAGTCTTTAAAGGTCTCTGTTTCCCTCATAAGGCATGATATTGACTGGTACACCGAGAATAAGCGGAACAAAAAAATTCCGCTATCTACCACAAGGTGAAAACCATAATTTGTAGTTTTGTATAGACTTAAATGTAAACAATTAGCTTTTACTCTATGGACGAACAAAATAAATACTTCAGAATTTTTGGCTTTTTAGACAAACTTGAAAAATCCATTCCCGCTTCATCCTCAATCGATAAAGAAGGAGTTATAATCGAAGGTAGATTCATGAACGCCGTCCACGACATCTCTGGAGAGAGGCCGATTATACCGGAGATGATCTGGGATATTCTGAAGAAATCAGGGAATATCAAATACGAACATGATCCGTTATCAGTCAAGAAAATGTCGGACGGGACATTGATGGCAGTAGCTCAGGCAAATCCAGGAAATATTATCGGAGTTCCACTTAATATAAAAACAAGTGCTGATGGCAAACAAGCATTTTTTAAAGCAACTCTATTCCCGGAAAACGATCTCGTAAAATCATTGATAAAAAAAGCGAAAGAATTTGACGAACATAATAAACGCTATCCGAACAATCAAAGACATTTTCAATTATCGGTTGAGGGCAAATATTACAAGAGAGACAAACTGACAAAAACTTACGCAGGTATTGCTGAGAATATAGTTATATCCCCGCAAGCTCAGGATGAAAGCACATATTTTCATTTTGTAAACGCGGAAAATCTTGCAATGGCAAAATCTCTTGCAGCGGGCACGGAAACAAATATAACAAACATGAAAAATGGTGATTCATTACGTCAAGAAAGTTTAGAAGGCAATAATAAATCAAATTCAAGGAGAAAAAAAATGAACAAGCTTGGAAAAAATCGTGACGAAGTATTCTCGCACTTCCGAAAATCATGCGGGACACAAAAAGAAGCACAGGAAAAAACCGACGAATATATGAGAGAGCTGGAAACGGAACGAAATAATTCCGGCACTTCATTTGCGAAGAGTCTGAATGATGGAATTGATAAAATTAAAAAATCCATCACTGATTTTGCCGGGATTGAAACCATAATTGCGGCCAAACAGGCGGATGTTGTAAAGATAGACACGGAGATGAAGAAATCTATCAACACACTCAGAGAGGATCCGGAGAAATTCAGCGGTGAACAATTTATGCAACAACAGACCGCTGCAACAGTTGCGTTCGGCACAAGCCT
>JAQTSV010000027.1 GCA_028711115.1 Candidatus Omnitrophota bacterium | reverse complement strand
TCTGGACTGCATAATATACGGTTAGAGGGAGTGCCTAACTCAATATACTTGGATGCTGAAGTCTTTTTAAGAAACTTCCAGAGTATACTTGATCAAATAAATTATGTAGCACCATTGAGAAAGGTAAAATTTCGCACTGGATTTGGCAAAACTCTATCTGGGTGGATGGATGGAAGTTTTCATCGCTGGGGGGACGATATGCTTGAAAATACCGAAGGCCAGGCATTTGTGAATATGACTGTGGCAATCATAGAAGATAAATATGGGAATTTATACAAAATAGATCCAATCCAAATACAATTTGTAAAGGAATGGTAATGTCGAAAACACTTAAAGAAATACAGCAAGACGAACAATTTGCCAAAGAGCAAATGGGAATATGCATAAATGATCTTCCGCAGGTGATAGGTGGATCGATCAATAACTTCAAGTTAATATCGTTTCTTGCGGACTTACATAAAGAAGTTGAGCAACTCCGAAAAAAAGTTGATGAATTTATACAAAATGAGAAAAAGGGAGATTAGACATGGAGGGTTACTACACAAGAGTCCAAAAACAGATCAAGAAAGCAACGAAAGAGGCAGAAGCATTAGGTCATTCATTGCCTCGTTGGTTTGAAGGATGTGTATCTCATTGGGCTGTCTGTGAGCATTGTGGACAATCAGCAAGAGCAGACGATGCAGGTCGCTGGGTGCTGCATTAGAAAATAAATGTGAACATCAGAAATGATTCAGATTATATCAAAAGAAATTGTAGACAATATACTTGTTTCAGAAAAACTATTGCGAGAGGCGATAGAGAAGTATAAAGGCAAACAGGTTATTATCTCGATAGATGAGTTCAATCCTAAAAAGTCTTCGCAGAAGAGAAAACAATATTTTGCCGGCATTGTTGAACCGATGAGACAATTTCTCGGGTACGAGTCAAAAGACGCACTTCACGAAGAATTGAAGTTAGCCTGTAACCCGGTAACAAAAGTAAATCTCCAGACCGGAGAAGAAGTAGAAGTGGGAGGATCCACTAAGAAATTTTCGCCTGATCAATGGGAAGAATACAAAACAAGATGCAGAAGACTTGCAAGGAGACTTGGTATTAAACTACTAACAGAATCAGAATATTATAATAGAATAAGTAATTCTGAGAGCGAACAAAAACCCTTTGGGGAATAATAAATGGTTAAAATAAAGGAAATAATTAAAGGTATAACGATTGCATTAATAATATGCACTATCATCTATATAGGTCTAAAATATACTTTACCATTGATTAAAAAAGCTATAATAGAATTCATCAGAGAAATTAAATGAGTGTTTATGTCGACAACCTGATGGACTGGGGATGGAAGTATGGTAAATCTTGTCATTTAATGGCTGACACAGAAAAAGAATTACACGATTTTGCTCGGTCGATTGGATGCAAAAGAAATTGGTTTCAGACGAAAAGTTCACCGCACTATGATTTGACTGAAAGCCGAAGAAAGAGGGCGGTAGAAAAAGGAGCAATAGAATTAGACAGACGACAAGCAGTAGAATTATGGAAAAAACAAAGAAAATAGAAAGGAGGTGAAGAATCACATGGCAACGAGAAAGAGCATAAACAAAAAACGGAGATCGCAGGCTAAGACAAAGCAAAAGAAAAAAGCAGCAGAGAAACGACAACAAAAACAGCAATCTCCGGAAAATAATAACGGCGTATGATGCTTCTCATACCTATAATCAAAGAAGCAAATCCGGCGTATAGTTAGGTGGTAGCTATATGCCGGATTAATATATTGAGTTTAATAAAGGATAATCCAATGAACAACCGTATAATCGAATCAAAGCGCAATCTAAAATACGAATTTACTAATGATGAAAAATTAACGATGGGAATGGAAATGGCAAACCTTGATCGAGAGATTAAGTTACTCCAGGAAGAGAAGAAATCAGCAAATTCCAACTTCCAGAGCAGGATAGATGAAAAGGAATCGCGCCGGACCAGGTTGTCAAACTGTGTTGCCGATGGCTGTGAATTCAGAGATATCGATTGTGAGGTCAAATACAATTCTCCTAAAGATGGGGTCAAACAAGTTGTCAGAAAAGACAATAATGAAGTAGTGGAAGAAATCCCTATGACGGCAGAGGAGATGCAGGAAGAGATGGAATTTCAGGAAACAAGGAAACTTGAGGCTGAAAACAAGAAGGAAAATAAGCGCAAGCAGAAAGCCGAAAAAGCCGGAAAAGAGAAGTCTCAGAAAAGGCAAGCAATGGCAAAAAAGAAACAGGAACAAAAAGAGACCAAATAGAGACTTGCATATTTCAAAAAGTTAAATTATTTTATGTCGTCACAAAACGTAAGGATATGAAGACTCGCATCTCAAAATACATAATTCCGCTTGACAATTCATTAAAATATAGCAAGATTAAATACGTCTATTGCTATATTGTTATATTGATTTTAACAATACCCCTTGATTCATTCGCGTTGCATCTAAACAATGTAGCGATAGACCGAACGATGATAGGGGTTTTTTATTGTGCAAAACCAATGCGAACACCGGAACAAAAAGCCAAAAGAAATATATATCTTAAAAGCTGGAGAAAGAAAAATCAGCAGAAGTTATTGATATACTTTCAAGAATATCGAAAAATGCACCCTGAATTAAAACAATATTATGCTGACTATCATTTCGTTGTTGATAAATACAAACAAAGATGGAAATCGGAACACAACAAATCCTATATGAAAGAATATCGTAAAATAAAGCGTGAACATCTCCGATTATTAAAAATTGAATGGATAAAGAAAAATCCAGAAAAGGCAAAGGCAATCGAATTAAGACATAGAATAAATCGGCATGATACCAAAATTATAGCTGATAGAGAGTACAGAAAAAACAATCCAAAAAAGTGCAGTGAAATTGTATGTAAATCAAAAGCAAAGAATCCTGAATTATATTTACATATAGCCCAACAATCCCGCCTTATTAGACGAGCAAGAATTAATGGAACTGAAACGGAAAAAATATCTATCTTAAAAATATATGAACGTGATTGTTATCGTTGTCATATATGTTTAGAATTAACAAATAAAGACAATCGTTCCATAGATCATCTTATACCAGTGTCGCGTAACGGTGCAACAACAGAATGGAATCTAATGTTGGCGCATCTCGAATGCAACAGAAAACGTGGAGCAAAAAATATTTTAGGGCTTGAAACCAAAGAATCCGCATTAACATATATTCAACAAAGAAACGAATTGAAAAAGCTAAGGCAAATAAATGAAACTTGATATCTCTGATAATATTCACTTACCGCTTGATTCCGTCACTCAAACATTCGCAATTCTTGCCAAGCGCAGAGTAGGAAAAACATATACCGCTTCTGTGATCGCGGAAGAATTCGTAAGGGCAAATCTTCCTTTTGTTGTCTTAGACCCTACTGGTGCTTGGTGGGGATTGAGGTCTGGCAAAAATGGAAAAGCAAAAGGCGGTCTTCCGGTCTATATTATTGGAGGACAAAAAGGTATTCCATTAGAGTCTACCGCTGGAAGCATTATAGCTGAACAAGTTGCAATTCATCCATCATTTTATATTATAGATGTTTCTCAATTTGAGTCTAATTCTATACAAGATAGGTTTGCGACAGAATTTGCAGAGAGACTTTATAGAATCAAGGAAAGGCATAGAGAGCCGTTACATTTGTTTATCGATGAAGCTGATTCTTTTATTCCTCAAAGACCAATAAAAGGTCAAGAACGAATGCTTGGGGCATTTGAAGCTTTAGTTCGTCGCGGTGGTATTCGTGGAATAGGAGTAACATTAATAAGTCAACGTCCCGCAGTTATAAATAAAAATGTTTTGACGCAAACCGAATGTCTTATTGTTCTTCAAACAACAGCACCGCAAGACCAAGATGCAATAGATGAATGGGTAAAGCGCAATGGGACAGAGGAAAATAGGAAAATTCTTATGTCTTCCCTTGCATCGCTTCAAAAAGGAGAGGCTTGGATATGGAGTCCTGCATGGTTAGAAATTTTTAAACGTATAAATATTCGAGAACGTAATACATTCAATTCTTCGGCAACACCCAAGATAAATGAACGTAAAGTTGTGAATCCTACTCTTACTGTTGTCGATATGGAGAAACTTAGTGAACAAATAAATGCAACAATAAAAGACGCGAAAGAAAACGATCCACGAGAACTTAAAAAAACGATTCGAGAACTTCAGATAGAATTGAAAAAGAAATCGATTCCAGTCCCTCAAATTCAATCAAAGCAAACTGATCAAAAACAAATAGATAAAGCCATTCAACAAGTACGTGATCAATACGAATCTCAAATAGTAAAAGCAAAAAAAGAAATAAATATAATTTGTCAGGGATTAGCGAAAGAAATCGTAGACGTATATCATGCAGTAAAAGCACTTCAGGAAATAAAATTCCCAGCTTTTACAGACAAGATTGATAAACTTGCATTATTTAAAGCAGAAGCAAGAAAAGAATTAATATTGCCATTAAAGCAAAATAAAAACTACAAGTATGAATTAGCGATGTTTACAAAAACTGGGGCAAAAATAGGAATAGACAAAGTTAATAAGCAGGACGCTATAACTGGAATTTCTCTTACGTCTATTCCGCCGCATGTTTATAATGCCGATAAAATAACAGTGACAGAGAACAATAAACCGCTTCCATCAGGTGCAAAACGGTTATTGGAGGTATTAGTAGCCTGGTATCCGAACTCTCTTACAGAAGGGCATTGGAGAAGTAACGCAGGGCTGAGAAAGACAGGTACATTCAGTAATTATAAATCTCTGCTTATAACAAAAGGGTTAATTGATAAAAACGGAGACAAGTATCAAGCCACAGAAAACGGTATAAATTGGTTTGGAGACAATAAGCCAATAGCACCACAGACCACCGAAGAAGT
>JAQTSV010000026.1 GCA_028711115.1 Candidatus Omnitrophota bacterium | reverse complement strand
AATGGCAATACCAGGACGCTTGACGTTTCGCCTGAAAGCGAAGTAGGTCAGTTAAAGCTTGAGGATGAAGCGAAGTATCGGGCAAAAACAACACCGCAAACACCGCTTCAAGAAGCCGCAAAAAGCGAAGAGAAAAAAGGCGAAGTAAAGCAGCCTTGGCAGATGACGAGAGAGGAATACATAGCCTCCCCGGATCATGAGCCTTTTGCCGGTATGAGTAAGGGTGCCAGCCATCGGTCGCATGTAACCAATGCCTACGCCAAGGGAGAAAAGATTCCGGCAAATGTATTAGCGGACTACGATAATATTACGGACTACCAGATAGCGAAAAAGAGATTTGAAGAAAACCCGCCTAAGAGCGAAGCGGATTTCAAAAAGGAACTTGTAGACAGGGTTAAGGCATTGAAGAAGGACTTAGCAGAAGACAGAAAGGAGGCGTTAAAAGGAAAAGCACCTGGTAAGGGCCTGTCTTGGCGAACACAAAGTAGGTTTACGCAAAAGACAAATGCAATTACCGCTGCGCAGAACGACTTAGCGAACGCAACAGAATTGTATAAGGCGCACTTAGCCAATTACGAATATCAAAAACAACGAGTAGAAGAACTAAGAGCTAAAGAGCAGGAATTAACCGAGCCAGAAATCAAAACCCCAATCAACCAAGCAGCGCACGAAGCGTCTACCTCGCCGCTTAATGAAGAAACAACACCGCCAACGCCACTTCAAGAAAGCGCACCATCGGCGGTTACTTCTAAAGGGACAACAGACAAGAATGGAACATTCATAAGTGGGACGCTAGACCTGGTTGAGAAAGCGGTACTTATGGATATAAACCGAAAATATTTCCGGGATAATATCACCTATGCACTGACTAACTCAAGACAAGCTCTCGTAACGGATGGCGAACACGTTTATTCCGAGGGCAAACGGTATAAAGTGCGTCCTGACGGAACGCGCGAAGAATACGGTACTGATTTTAGCGGTTTTGAAAGAAAACTAATGTCAGGCATTGCCGACGGATCGCTTAGTTACAACGAAAAAGCAAAAAAACTTTACGATGAGAAAGTAGCGGAGCGGGAAGCCAATAATCTCAGGGTAAAGGCCGTTGAGGAAAAGGTCTTAGCGGAAGCTTACGTTGATAAACAGGATATTGAAGATGCTTTTAAGGCCGTGACATTTGAAAACGGAGAAGCACTGGTACCACGCAGGGGGATGGAAGACGCGCTGGTAAAAGGTAAGCAGTATAAGGACTGGTTAGTAGCCAAGAACGTAGACGAAAACAAGAAGTTACCCTGGACGGTTTATTTTGCAGGAACCGGCCAAACAGTCGCACCCTATCACAGTGATGGGCAGGGGTTCTCTACCCAGAAAGAAGCGCAAGTTTTCGCTATGCGTTTGGGCAATGCCTTTGGTGGGTTGGAAGACCTACGCGAGGGCGCTAGCGAGAAAGAAAGAATTAAATACGCAGAAGAGATCGGAGAAGCACTGAGGGAAGTAAAACCAGAAGTAGGCTATTCCGCGCTGGACTACGTGAAGGCGGTTAGGGATAACGATGTCTATGTAAACGTATACGAAGCATTAGGGAAAGAGAAGCCCGCACAGGAAGTTAAGACCGAACAAATTAGTAATTTTGATAGAAAAATAGCGGAACAGATAGAAGAAACAAATAAGTCTGATAAAGTCATATCCGAAATAAAAAAGATAGATAAAGATTCTGCAAGTTTCTATCAAATATTTCCTAATGACGAAAATGATATTTTGAATAAAAATCCATTAAAAGCGTTTGGTAAAAATGTTATATCTTATATTCACAAAGGCGGAGAAAAACCAAAAGGTTTAATATCTACGCACCCATATAAAGTGCGTGGAGAAAATTTTGTCAGACAAACGTATAAAGATACAGCACAAAAATTAGCCAATCGATCAGGGAGTCCGATAGCGATAGTACGATTTAATGATGATGGTGGAGTACCAATTGGACTAGCTACAGTATCACTTCCTAAAATTGAAAGCGGCGTATATCCAGCTAAAAGATATGCAGAACTAGCCGCTGATGGAATACATAATAATAATGGTTCGGCAGATGTATTTATGCCAAAATCCGAACAGCCCACACAGGAAGTTAAACAACCAGTAGACACAGAATCCAAAAAAGCCAAAATACAGTCTGTTAAGGAAAAACACGGGGCTGTATCAACTAAAACAGTCGAGGATTTTGGCGCAAACATTGGTGGCGCAAGAAAGGATTTAATGAAGTCCTATGGCAAGGTTTATTCTGACGAAGAATTAATTAATCTGCCATTAAGTAAAATATGGCCTTTATCTGAAGTTGATAAAATCGAAGATGGCTATATTGCAGCGGTAGCCAGCGCCGCAAGGCAAGAAATACCTACCAAACCACAAAAAGGTTATAAGGTAAAAAGCTGGATCGAGAAGGTAAAATTTTTACGCAGCATGGTTACAGGATTACTTGATGGCAGCATCAATAAAGAAATCTTCCAAACCAAACTAAAAGAATCCAATAAATTAAATTTGGGTGGTTTTATCGAAAAGGTTGAATTACTTCAACATCTTGACCGCTCGCAATGGAAAAGAATAGGTGATGTTGCGATACATGAGAATGCTTATACATACGTGGAAAGCGTAAAAGTACCAAAGCCTTATACTGATATTCAAATAGACGGTAACAGGGTTTATTTTGAAGGCATTACAAAAATCGCTGATGTACTGGATAGAGTAAAAGAAAAACTCGGTGTTGAAGAAAAAGCAAAAACCATAAAATTTGAGGTAAGAGGGTATACGAATGATTGGGCAATCTATAAAACCGGAGATTCGGCATATCACAAACTAAAGGGTGGTTTTGCAGAAGTAAAAGATGCAAGGGCATTCATAAAGGAACACAACGACGAACTTATTAAAGCATGGGAAGATGTAAAAAATCGTGAGAATGTTAAAGAAAAGGATTTACGTCATGCTGAAAATAGACCACGTAGCGCACAGGATTGGCGTAGGGGTAAGGATATAACCGAAGAAGAATTTAAAGACACGTTCGGTTTTGCGGGTGGTAAATTCGGCAAATGGGTAAGCCAAGGAAAGGACGACAAAGAACGTCAGTGGATGCTTAACAATGCCTATGATGCACTAATGGACTTGGCTGATATAGTAGGGATTAAACCCGACGCTATATCACTTGAAGGACGATTGGGTATTTTGTTTGGAGCTGGTGGACATGGATGGGCTTCTGCTCATTACGACCCGACAAATCTTGTCATTAATTTAACAAAAACCAGGGGCGCAGGCGCATTAGCACATGAATGGTTTCATGCCTTAGATAACTATTTTCAGTTAAAACGCGGCAAGGGTAACATCTACGATCACTCAAACTATATAACACATCATCCAGAAACCTATTACGAAAATACTAAGTCTGGTCATAGATTACCAGCTAATGAATTTGAAAAGTCAATCAAAAAAGAATCAGGCTATCGCTATCTAGTACAAAATCCCGATGAATGGAAAAAGATCGAAGGTGTGAGACCTGAAGTTGCAGATAAGTTTGTTAGTTTGGTAAAGGCGCTTGATGAGTCGCCAATGGCAAAACGCGCAGCTCTTTTGGATAAAGGAAAATCCAAAGGTTATTGGTCGAGCAAATTAGAACGTGCGGCCAGAGCATTTGAAAATTATGTTGTTTCAAAGATGGATTCAAAAGGCTATCACAATGATTACCTAGCTAATGTGGTTAATGAGCTAGATTTTGTTAGAGACGGCGACCGCTACCCCTATTTAAAAAAATCTGAGATAGAACCAGTAGCAAAGGCATTTGATGCTTTATTTGAAACCATACAACAGCAAGATACAGACAAAGGCACGGCATTACATAGCCGCGCTGCCAACAATACTGTCATTACGCCTTTTGCCAGCAAGCAAGAAGCAGTAAATCACTTAATACAAAACTTCGGACCCGGCGTAAAAACACTATTCAGAACCGGCTTGGTAAACCTTGTTGAAACATCCGAAAACTTCCCTGCATTAGCTAAAAAATATGCTAATTACGAAAAAGCAGAAGCGGTTTTTATAAATGGAAAAATCTACATAGCCAGCAGCAACATGGATAAATCTCGCTATGTACCGGTATTGCTACATGAATTAGGCGAGCATTTTAATTTACGGCGCATGATCGGCAGTCAAGCCTATGAAGCACTACAGCGCCAAATAGCGATACTTGCGAATAAAGCGGGCACTCAGGAAGCAAAAGTTTGGGCAGATGTAAAAAGGCTATACCCGCATGTTGAAGAGGGCAGCGAAACATTTGTCAGCGAGGTTATCGCCAAATTAGGTGAAACCAATCCCGAATTGCCCTGGTACAAACGCCTTATCTCTCAGATAAAAGCGTTCCTGGTAAAACACGGGCTGGCACGCGGCTTTATTACTGGCAAGATGACAGGCTCGGATATGCACGCCTTGTTGGTATCCAGTTTGCAAAGCGCGATTAAAGGCCGCACGTTGAACGAAGCGCGGTTTTATAATCGTGACACAGCAATGGCATCTCTTCCAGAACAGATAAAACCCGAATACGATATAACCAAGGATGTAGACTGGGTATCCTCTTACCTGGATGAGAATAACAACAACGAAAAGAAAGTTACAATTAAAAGCGCAACTGATGGCAAGGTGCAGTTGTGGATAGACAAAGACGGAAAAATAACCGACACCACTGTTGAAGATTTTTTTGGAGAAAATCTATCCAGCATAATCGGTAAAGAACTTGCTGATAAAATTCTATCGACTGACAAATACCAGAACTTTAGCGGGGAAGAACTGGGGCAGGCAAAATCCGACGAACCTTATAAAGTTGATTCCACCACAATGCCGGAAGTTAAATCTCAAAAGGAATTGAAACCTTATACCGTCAGGCAAACAGTCAGCAACAAAAAAACTGTATGGTCGGTGATGGA
>JAQTSV010000002.1 GCA_028711115.1 Candidatus Omnitrophota bacterium | reverse complement strand
GCGTTCTATATTGACCGCGAAACGCATTATAAACAGCATGAATGGCTAGCCGGAATGATTCAGTATTGCGAACAATGCAAATCCGTAGTGCTTAAAACAATAGTAATGGCGATTATTGCGGGGACGCTTGGTTTGCTATGGATAGGATTTTCAATAAAAAGTGCGGTGAAATAATATGAAAACTATCGAAGAATTTATAACCAAACATGAAGGACGTAAAAAGAAGCCGTATCCCGACACATCTAAACCGCCAAAGATGACAATCGGCGTAGGTTGGAACATGGACGATAATCCTTTGCCAAAGAACATCGCTGATTATTTAAAAAAGCACGGCGAAATCACGGATGACATGATTAACATCCTTTTAAATATTTCAGTCTCGAACGCTATTAAAGATTGCTTAGATTTATTCCCTACATGGGACAACATATCTCTGAATCGTAGAATGGCGCTGATTGATTTCGTTTTTCAGTTGGGCAAAACAAGAGCCAGCAAATTTGCTCATACCATCGCCGCGATAAATACCGGACGTTGGGAAGACGCGGCAGAGAACATGAAAGAAAGCGCGTGGGCAAAACAATGTCCCAAACGGGCGCAAGAAATAACTGATTTAATAGAGGAGGGATAAAATAATGAGTAAATTCTTAACGGAATTGTCAGCAAATTTAAAATCAAACAGTGATACTATTTGGGTAATCGATAAACCCTTGAGATACAAAAGTGATCTTTTGGGATGTATTGTTGATGTTCAACCTGGATTCAATACCGACTATGCTAGTGTTCCCAGAATACCAATAGCTTTTACCTTGTTTGCAAGTAAGACGCATAGAGAGCCTGTTATACATGACTATCTTTACCGAAGAGATTCAATACCTGTGGTTAGTTTCTCGGTAGCTAATAAAGTGTTTTTGGAGGCAATGACAGCACAAGGGAAAGGGTTTTTTACACGCTGGGCGATGTATATAGGAGTTTGCGTGGGCGGATATTTTAGTTTTCACAAAAAGAAAGTAACGGATCAAATTTAAAAGGAGAAATCTATGAAAAAGTTATTTGCAGTAATTTTTATGTTGGTATTCGTTACGGGTTGTACCGGCCTCAATACTACCGTGGCGGTCAATGTGGCTACAGATACAGCCTTTGTTTTGGCGCTTCAGAACAATCCGAGTTACAAAGCGCCGGTTATTGATGCGTTGAATAAAATCAAAACATTCCTGAACGGTAAAGTTACTTATGATGATCTTATCCTCGAAATCTCAAAACAGTTTCCGGACAAGTACGCCGTTATCGCCGTGGTTCTTACGGGATATATCGAGACTGATAAGCCGGTTTTTGAAACGTATTTGTCAATGTTGGATTCGTACAAATCTGACGTAATTAAAAAAATAGACAGGCTGATTTTATTGGCCAACGTCTAACAGGAGGAAAAGTATATGCAGTTTTCAACAATTTACGGCGATGTTTGCACGGCAATAGGCGATTTGCAGCAAGCTAGACTTGCCGAAGTAAAGTCAATGATTAACATGATTTATCTAGGCGAGGTCTTAAATTGCGATTTGCAAAGGCCGATGTATTGGCTACGTTTTCTCAATGATTCCATCAAAACAAAAACCGCCGACACAGTGGCCGGAGTAACAAAAGCAAACCCTGGAGTTTTGACCACGGCAGCAGACACATTCACGACCGGCGATATTGTAAGCCTGTACGCTTTAGGCGGAATGGTCGAATTAAATAACAGGGCGGTTAAGCTCACACGAACAAGCGCGAAAACCTACACAATGACGACCCTTGACGGTACGGCAATTGATACGACTAATTATACAACCTACACCAGCGGAGGAACCGTAAACCATAGGGGAGCGACATTAAGTAAGGCTGTAAGGTCTATTATTTCCGTCAATTGGCATGGTTATGTTGAGCCACTAACACCAATCACAGCGAAGGAATTAGAGACCCAAACATCTTATTGGGACGTCACCGCTTCACAACCTAAATATTACCAGCACGTTAAAACATTCTCTGCGACAGGAACAGAGGTAGACATGATCTTGTGGTTTTTGCTGCCGGACACGAATTACCAAATGCGTATCTGGTTTGAGTATTCTCCGGGAGAATTAAGCGCAACAACTGATTATCCTATACTTCCTCCGCAATTTCATCCCGCATTAACATCGGGTGCAATAGCTAGGCTGGGTGAAAATAAAGTTCAGATTGAGGCTGGTCAAGTCTGGCCTGCACTATACAAAATGCAACTGGAGGCACTTATCTCTTACAATCGCAAATTGTGGTCGGAATACGAAACACAAAGGAGCAAGCCGTATTTGCAATGAGAAAATCCTTAATAGCGTTTTTACTTTTAATATGTTCAGTTTTTGCATTGGCTGCGGATATTCAATTTTATCCTTTTCCGTTTATAGGTAAGTGGAACCCGACCGAGGACCCGATGCTTATAGCCGATTATGGCCTTCAGGACATACAGAACTTACGGAAGGACGGCAAGCACTTCAAAGGCGTTAAAGGCCACACAAAAATCAACACAACGGTTTTAAGCGATCTTTATGTTGTAAACGGATTTCATTTTGTAAAAGATCAACCGGCTGAGTCCCATGTTATAGTTTATGCCGGTGACGCGACTACTCCGACAACGGGACACCTTTATCAGAACACAACGGCGATACCTGGCGCGGGTGATTTCTCGTCCACGGTTCTTTATACTCCGACTACTTTTACAGACACTTTCCGGTTTAGCAATGCGCCGCAGGGCAATATGGTTTCTTCCAATGCGGCGGAAACTTTAATCTGGGGCGGTAATGAACTGCCGGAAACGGCCTTTCTCACTTCTTCCGCGACTGTAAATTACACCGTAACAAATTCTTACGACTTAAGCGACATCCTCAATAATACTTCGACCTCCGCCGATCAGGTAGCCAATTTAAGTACCGGCATTGATGCCTATACCGTTCTACTTCTTCACGGTAACGGGGCAGACGCTTCAACAACCATAACAGATTCGGCAAGTGGCGCAAAAGCAGTCACAGCCGTAGGCAATGCACAAATTGATACGTCCTATAAGAAATTCGGCACTGGTTCAATTCTATTCGATGGGACGGGTGATTATGCAACCGTTCCCGATAGTGCTGATTGGTATTTTGGAGCAGGAGATTTTACTATTGATTGGTGGTCTAGGGCTAATTATACTGGCAACACTGGAATCTGTGGACAATATGTTGATGTTAATAATTATTGGATGTTGGGGTTAAGTTTAACACAATTACTATTTAAAGTTGTAGTTGGTGGAGTTACAAAAGCGGATTACTCATGTGTTATGGCAGATTATGTCACTAATACATGGTATCATTTTGAATTAGTGCGTTCCGGTTCAACTATGTATTTGTTTAGAAATGGAACGTCAAAAACCTTAACCGAAAACACAGCTATATCCACAAATGAGGTCCCTAACCTTGCCGCGGTACTTGAAATAGGTGCAAGTTCTAATCACGCTAATGTGTTTGCTGGTTCCATCGATGAGTTCCGTATTTCCAAGGGAATAGCAAGACATACCGCCAATTTCTCTGTCCCAACAAAAGAACTCGGCAACGCTTCAAATTATTTTCTTGTCGGCTCCAAAAGACCATTGCAGGGCGTTAAGTTTTACGTTTCCACGGCCAACACAGAGACAAGCACTTTAACCGTCAAGGAATGGACAGGTTCAGCATGGGCAAGTCTAACCGCCACAGATAATACATCGTCAGGCGGAAAGACTTTAGCGCAGACTGGTACGGTCACATGGTCGTCAACGGCAAGCACTTCAAAACTTCGTTATATTAGCGGCCTTTCGCTTTACTGGTATCAGTTTTATTATAATGCCGGAAGTCCTTCAATTTATTACGTCACGACAGACGCTCCGATGCAGTCAATCAAGAATATTTGGGATGGTGCGGAAACATACACAGTCAAAGTTAATAAGTATGACGGCACGACCTACACGGATTACACATCACTGGTAGGCGATCAGGACGATACCAGCACCTACGCAGACGTCAGTTCTTTACCGACAACCAGCAGTATTATTCTTGGGTATTTAGAACGGCAGCAGGGTTTTGATATTAGCCTTGTTGCGACAAAAGTAAATTCTACCGACAACACGCAAATGACCGTGCAGTATTGGGACGGTTCAAATTGGGTGAATGTCAATGCACTTTCCGATGGTACGGCCACAGCGAACAAATCTTTAAATAAATCGGGCGTTGTTGTTTTTACGCCTGTTGATGCCGGACAGGAGTTTAAGCAGCAGATTTCAGACACCTATCCACTTTATTATTACAAAATAACTTTTGCAAATACCATTGGCGCGAATGTTTATATCTCTGAAATTTACGGTATTCCTTTTCCTCCAACGATACCGGCCTATAAATTCAGCGCCAATTTCCAAAACAGATTGTTTTTATTCAATGAGACAAACGGGGACAGAAATAAGGCAACTTATTCGGTCTATAACTCGCCGGATATTTTTAACGGTGACGATTCGGGAGAATTATATTTTGGCGACAATACCGAAATCATAGCCGCAGCCGGGATTTACAACGTCTTTAATACTACTGGTGGAATCGAACAGTTAATTGTTACCAAAAAGAATGAGACTTACAGGGTTACCGGAAGCAGCCCTTCAACGTGGAGCGTTCAGAGGATTTCAACAAATGTTGGCTGTATCGCTCCTTTAACAATGGTTTCAGCCGATATGACGAATATTGAGAACGTCAAGCGTCAAGTCGCTATCTGGATGTCAGACAAAGGTGTGTTTATATCAGATGGCGCAACCGTTACGTCAATCAGTGATGATATTTCCTGTTATTTTGACCCCAATAACTCAAAGTATATACCGGCAGCCATGATGTCAAAAAGTGTCGGCTGGTACGATCCGGCGCTGAAATCCTACAAGCTTTTGATTGCGTCCGGGTCAGGCTCAACTTATCTGAATACCGAACTGGAATACTCTTTAGTTTATCAGGAATGGACGAAGATTTACAGAGCGGCCGGAGCTTCGGCTAATCCCCTTCAATCAGGCTGGAAGGTCACGGACACTAACGGCGGGACGTATTCTTTCGGCGGAGCAAAAAACGGTTATGTTTACCGTTTAGAAAACGGCAATACTTTTGATGGTACAGATATAGCGTCTTATCTGTGGACGAAGGACATAATCATAGATCAGGCGGCGCCTTTAGCCAGACTGACCACGGCGAAATATTTAAGGACGACCCACAAGAAGAAGGCAACCGGAGCAATTACGATAACCCATTACGGTGATGGTACGGCCACGACTTCAGGAACAAACGGGCAGATGGGACCGGCCAACATATCGGTGGCGGATGCTCTGGCTAAAAACTTTGATTCTCAATCCCTTTTGCTGGGCCCGAACTTAACACACAGTTTTAAATTTGCGGCAGGGACAAACGTAACTGATGGATTGGAACTTACAGGGTTTGGGATTTATTACGAGCCATATTCAGCCATGAGACAATAGGAGGCTTTACCATGTATCAAGATATGATTACGGCGATAATGGAAGCAAAACGAAAGGCGCAATTAGAGGGGCGTCCTTTGTCTGCTGAAGAAGTGCGCGGGATTACCGGCGGGTATTTTGAAAAGTCCGCAAATAGGAATTTACAGAACAGAGAACTGGATTTCAGGGAAAAGAACGCAGCCGATCAACTGGCTTTGGAGCGTTGGAGAATGCAGAAAATGCTAGAGTCTGCCGGATCATCAAACAATAATCAATTAATAAGCAATCTTTTGAAGACAGGCGGGAGTTTGTACGGATTAAGTCTATTAAAATAAAGAAGGTGACATTATGAATTTTGTTGACGCTTTATCAGCAGCACGAAGAAAATCTTTATTGACCGGCCAGCCGATGACGAATCAGGAAATTAGCGGTATTTCTTCAGGCTGGTTTGATAGCGCCGCCTCTATGAACGCTAAAAACAGGGCATTAGATATATCAAAAAAGAACGCCGAAGACACATTAGCTTTAGAACGATACAATACAGAACAACAGATTGAAGCGGCGAAGAAAGCGCAAGAGGCGCAACTGTATAGTAATATCGGGCAAACCGGACTTACTGCTTTAGGGACTGATTATCTTGTTTCAAAACCTGGGGAATCTTTAATCTCTAAAGGTGCGGGATTGGTCAAGGACGTTGGCGGCGCAGCATTGAATTATTTAGGTATAGGAAGCGAAACAGTACCGACCTTTACAGAAGCGTTAACCCCTGCCTTAATTGATGCCACAGGCACAGGCGGAGGGGTAAGCATTGCCGGAGAATTGGGAAGTTATATACCCGAAGCAGCGGGAACGGCTGAAGCCGGAATCGGCGGAGTAGCGGCAGAGGGTGGCGCCGAATTGGCGGCGGATGCGGCAACGGAAGCCGGAAGCGGAATACTTGGGACGATAGGAGAGGGAGTATCGTCTATTATGCCTTACGCCGGATATTACGGACTGGCTAAAGGCGCGGGAACAATCGCTAGTATGGTGGCTAAAAATAATCCTAATTGGGCGGGAACCGCACCCGGACATTTAGCTTTATCACTTAAAGAACCCTTGGCAGTTGAACAGTATTGGGCGGACTCATTGGCTGAACATGGTGTTGGTAACGCCAGAACAAATGAAATTGTTGCCGATGTATTAAATCCCGTTGGCGGTTTAATAACTGATACGGAAAACACGGCAAAGATGATTGCGACCGGAGGCATATCGAATATAAATAGCGATACGAATGTACCGGCGGCGATTTTAACAGGTGGAGTTTCGGCAGTATTGGGAACTTTCGTTTGTACCGAACTTTACCGGCAGGGATATTTGACAGAGGCAGTCTTTAAGGCTGATGCTGTCTTCGGTTCACAAATGGATAAGGTTGAATACAATTGGTACAAGACTTGGGGAGTACCTTTAGCTTTAAGAATGAAGAAATCAAAACTGATAAGCTGGGTAGTTTCATTCTTTATGAAACCAGTAAGCCTTTATATGGCCTCTGAAATGGGAGTAGGGGAGGGCAGTTTATTCGGCAAAATTAATTTTAAGGTTCTGCAATTAGTCTGTAGATGGAGGAATAAATAATGAACGGAAACCCTTTTTATGTTGAGCCGATAATCCCGGACATGAGCGGCCAGATTTTAGAACTTGGAAAGATGGGCATTCAGAAAGATAACCTTGCACAAAATAGACTTCTTGAAGAAAGAAGGTTGACCGGGGAAGAATCATACCGAAAAGGAATGCTGGATAATGCCAACAGAACGGCAGATATACACCAGCAACAGGTGAATATGGAATCGCGAAAACTCCCAGCCTCGCAACAGAACTTTTCCGTAACAGACTTTTTGCCTCTGAGAAGTGTTTACGCAAACAAGGGATATGATAAAGCCCTATCACCTATTTTTGACCGTCTTGACCAGTGGGGGAAGGATAGTAACGTCACAAAAGGAGTGGCTGCGAATACACTGGCGACCCAATGGGACACTTTCTTTAAGCCGCAGGCAGTTGAGGGATTGACCAAAGAATATTTAAATAGGTCAAAAGACCCGAACTTTATGGGATCACCACAGGAAAAAGAATTAAAGCAGATGATTGATACATTTTCGAGTCTGGACGGAGAAAAGGCAAAACAGATATTCTTTTCTTCAGTGGCGCAGGAAGAAGCGAACACAAAAGCAGCACTTCAGGAATTAAGAAATCAGAATCAAAAACCGACTGTATTGCCGGAGGGTGGAGTTCTTATGGGCGCTGATGGAAGACCGATTTATAAAAATCCCAGAACTTTTAAACCGACCGACCCGGATGTCAGGGAGAACAAACTTGAAAAGATTAAACAACAGGGAATTGACAAAGTAGTTAGACGTATTGATGAACATATCCAAAGACATTATATGATCCCTAATCAGAATTTAGAGAAAAAACTTGAATATAAATTAACGGACAAAGAAAGGAAGTCTATTGAAGCTCAAATTGATTATAACAATAATCAAATGATGATCGCCATTGGCACAAAAAACCAATTATTAAATGGAGAACTCGCGCCGGAAAATGTCAGATGGGGAGGAAACGGAAATAAAAATAACGATCCTTTAGGAATCAGATAATATGAATATTCAGGACATCAGAAGGAAGTATCCTCAATATAACGATTTATCAGATCAAGTATTGGCTGATGGATTCCATAAAAAGTTTTATTCGGACATTCCGAAAAATGATTTCTATTCTAAAATAGGATTAAAGACGGAACCGTCACGATTAAGCAAAATAGGAACCCTTGTAAACAAGGCCATCACTTCAGGAGATTTCACGCCAGCAGAAGAAGGTAACGGAGTAATAGCCGGTAATTTTATGAGAACAGGCGCAAACCTGTCTACTGGTATTCCTATGTCAATTTTGGGTGGCGTGGCTGGTGTCGGACAACTACTTGACCCTACGGAAAGCACAGATAGAAATTTACAACAGGCAAATCAGGCGATTGAACGCATTGGCGGAGCATTGCGGATTAAACCTAAAAACAACGAAGACGCCATAGCCGAAGAAAACATAGGCGAGGCGTTAATGAAACCTATCACAATGTCCGGTGAAGGATGGCAGGATATCGTAAAGCAAACCCCATTGAAGGGAACCATGGCCGAACCGATTGCAAATATCATCGGCCAGGCATCGGCCATATTTGGAACGGGGAAACTTGGCAAAACAGTTGAAGCGCGAGTTAATGCCGTAAAAAACTCAACATTTTACCGACAACTAACCATCCCAGAGCGCAGTCTTGTTGTCCAATCCTTAGATGATATTATGAAAAGCGGGATGTCTGAGGCCGAGGCCGTGAGAAAATATCCCAATCTATTTCAGGAAGCCTTAAATAAAAGGTCTGTAACTCCGACAGAAACAATAGGAACTATTCAGCCGCAAGAAACTATTCCGGGGGAAATATTATCCTTGCCAGAAAAGACAATCAGAAACGGACGAAGAGGAAGGGTAAAAATCAGGCCAGTACCGCCGGAAAACATGATTTTAAGACAAGCCCCGCCAGTAGTGGATGTACCTAATTTTGAAGAACCCATTGATACCGCCCCTATTGAGAAAGTCGAACCTACGGCAATTACAGAGGGCAAAACTTTACCAAAACAAGGTTTATCTGCCGAAATGAAGAGCGCAGACGAAATCTTGCAAATGAAGAAAGATATTATTGCCGGTGGCGGATTGAATCGCGCAAGTATGATAGAAATGTTCGGCAAAGATACCGTTAATGATTTAGATACAATCCACCCAAAACTGATAAATACCAACGGAACATTAGAGATTGACAAATACGCACAGGATAAAGGACTTGACGCAGAAACCCTTAAAAATAATCTTTTGGATTATAAAAAGACTTCCATTACAAAAGCAAAAGAGATACAATACTTAAAGGAGCGATATTATGCAGAACTTAAAGCCGCAGAAATTGACCCCGGAGAAATTGAAGAAAGCCGTGGAGATATTGGAGCGGCACTTGAAACGAAAGGGTATAGTCCCGAAGAAATTGCCTCCGCCCTCGAAGAGTTAGCGGAAGAACGTGCGGCTATACAAGAGGAAGATTCCTTTAGGGGAGTAAAGGAATCATTGCAAGATATACTTAAAGATAGAGTAGTAAAAAAAGTTGGCGAAAACTTTGTTCTCAAAGTAACACCAGAAGAAATAAAAGAGGCAAGAGAAAGTGGCCAATGGTGGGTCGGCAGAGACTTTCAAAAAGAAATAGAGGCGGCTACAAGACCCTATGAAGACGGAACCCCAAGAATATCGCATGATCCTATCAGAGATGGCTATGTTCCGATTACCTATGATGAACAAATTTATTTAGCGGATAAGTTTCCGAGAAGCACAGCGCAATTTGATTTAAAACCTCATTCCGAAATGACAGGGGATGAAGGTTTATTTATGAGGAAACCAGATAGCTATGCGAAACAAGAACAAAGAAAACTTTACAGGGAATACGAAGATAGATACTACGGAATCAAAGATATACCCGGAACAAGAGGAAATATTGCACTCGAAAAGGAAGTGCCAGATAGAACCGGAATACAGAACGAAGGAATTGCGGAGAAAAAAGAAAAATTAATTGATTCCCGTCAAACAACTATTCCCGGAACTTCCGAAGCTGAAAACTTCTCTTTAGATAATCCCGAAACGGATTGGTCAAAGTCAAAACCTCTGTCCGAGCAAACAAAGCCAAAAAATGAAGATTTTCAACTCAATTCCGGTCTTGATATCACCCAGACCATAGACGTTTTAAAAGGTCTTACATCAAACATTAAAGAAGCACTCCCCCACCTTGAAACAATAGGCCGTAACGTCTATGGGGGCGGTAAAAAGACATATTCAGAATGGCGCGGACAAATGCAAACCCATCTTGGCGACCTCTGGGAATCGTTCAAAGATCACCTAAAGGCAATCTGGGACCAGATAAAAAAGACCATCGGAAACGAGAAGGGCGCAGTCGGGGAAGACATTAACGATCCTATTATTAAACAGAGGGAAATTAAGGGCAAGGACAAAGAAACGCGCACGGCGCCGGCTATTCGCAAGTCAGAATTTGAAGCACTCCGGGATATGCCGGAACTACGGCAAAAGCCTCTGGGCGGATGGATAGAAAACCCCATAAGAACCTTTGAGGAACTCGGTCCACAGATAAAAGAAATATTTTACAGGCCAGTAAAAGAGGCTGAACACGCAGCAAAAATACAATTCCAAAAAATACATGAGCAATCAGAGAAATTAAGAAAATCTTTGCCATCAAAATCGTCTGAAAGAATCGGCATATTTGCTATATTCAAACAATCTGGCGGCGAAGAAATCCTTGCCAAAATGGGCATTAAGGATATCCCCGAACTTTCACCCAGGGAAATGAAAGTTTATGAATGGATGCGTAAAGGTCTTGAAACCTATTATAATAAATTACAGGAAGCAAGGGCGGCGGCAGGTAAAGAGAAGTTTGGACACGTTGAAGATTATTTTACGTTTGCGCGACAAATGACATTGATTGAACAGTTAGGATTTAGCCCGATATTTTCACGCGAAAAACTTTTAAGTAATTTTATGCACCGGAAAACGACCCCTTTTAGATTTGAAAAACACAGGGTAGGGGGTTTAAGCAGGGCAGACCTAGACGCTTTCGGCGTATTCAATAGATACATGGAATCAGCCACGCGGCACGTTAATCTTTCCCCGGCCATAGCTAAAGGGCGGGAAATGATGAATACCTTTAAGGATGTGGACGGCGAAAACTGGATATTAAGGGACGATAAACCGTCAGCCGCTAAATTCATCACTGAATGGTTGGATTTTCAGGCCGGACAAAGGAAGCCACAACTTCCAAACTTTATTGAAAAAGGATTGACTAAACTTAACAAAAATCTGGCATTTTCAATATTATCAGCCAATATCAGAAGTGCGTTAATTCAACCAACAGCCATTGTCAACACGGCGGCGGAAATTGGTCCCAAATGGACTTATGCCGGAATAAAATCAATCCTTGACAATTCAGGAATGGAAAAATCAAATGTTCTTTTTTCAAGACAATTCGATGTTAATGTTTCTGAGTCATTGGCCGGACTGCCGGGAAAAATAGGACAAGCAAAACAAGTTATCGGAAATCTTGGCATGAAACCCTTGCAATTCCTTGATATGCAGACTGCAAAAGCAACATGGAACGGCGCTTATAAAAAAGGCTTATCCGAAAAAATGACCGAAAGAGAAGCGATAAATTACGCTGACGATGTTGTTACAAAAACGCAGGGATCGGCCATGCCTTCAGACCTAGCACCCATACAGAGAACAGCATTGGGAAAAGCAATTTCAATGTTCCAGACTTTTGTTATTAATCAGTGGGGATTTTTAACGCGGGACGTTTTGGGGATTAAAAACGCAAACATTAATAACAAGATGATGTTTAAAAAAGTATCCGCCTTTGTTGTTGGATCAACTTTATTCAATATTATGTATGAAGATATTTTAGGGATTCCCTCTCCGATGCCTTCACCGATAAACGCCTTTATGAAGTCAATGGAAAAAGACGATGATATACCCTCCGCCAGTTTAGACGCAGCACTAGAAATTGCTCAATTGGTTCCGGTTGTCGGCGGCGGTCTCCGATATGGATCAAGCATGCTTGGAGCTCCGGCTGAATACATTGGCGATATAGGAAAAAAGATTTCTCCGAATTACACAGGCTTTACAAGGCCAGTTCCCGAACTAATTGGTAAAGGCTTGGGAGTTCCAGGAACGGCACAGTTAGGGAAAATTATCAGAATAGAAGATAGGGGCGGATCTATCGTTGATATGGCACTCGGCCGTTATCCTAAAAATGATAAACACAAGAAATTGAAACGTGTTAAACTTCAGAAACGCGAAAGGATCAAGGGGATTTAAAACTCCCGTGAAATTTATGTGAAAAAAGCTTGACAACTATCTAAAAGGAAAAGACTAATCCTCCTGTTTGGTTTTTAAATATTCAACACAATCGTTTATTCCTTGTGTTCTGCCATCCCACCAGTGAGAAGCAAGCCCCATTTTTTGCGAACCTCTTACTAAGTCTGTTTTCTTTTGCAGTTTCTCGAAGTGTTTAATCGTTTCTTTAATGCTTATTAATTCCATAGTTGTATCCTTTCGGTTTAATTATTAAAAAACATTTACGGCCATTGATTATTTTATGCTGGATTTTACTTCCCTTTTGGTCAACCGCCTGTTGCTTTATTAATATCTTGATTTCATCTTGCCTGGCTTCCTTTCTTCAAAACTCAATCCTTACGCCTGCACCCATATTATTACCAACGGCTCCGGCCTCTGTGAGGATCCAGATCATTTGCCATATTCGCCTGGGATTAATCTCAAACCCGAAAACCTTATATTCAGGCGGTAAGGCAAGGGCAATCCCGGTATGCGCGATCATCGCCAATGGAATCATAATGTCGGCAGCGTCTTGGTGCGGTTTTTTGTTAAAAAATAACGGGTTAAATTCGATGTATTCTCTCCCGTCCCATTTCCAATCCTGTTTGGCCATCCAATGAGTCTGTGCCATATCAACGGCAGTTATGGCCAAATAAGTAGCCTGATAAGCCGTGTCCGCTTTATTCCATGACCTGACATTGTTCTTGATTGCACCACACCCCGACATCATCACGACCAGAAGTAGGGATAGGATGAGTTGGGGCAATCTTGGGGCAAGTTTTGTCAGAAATAAACTTAAATAATTACGAGACTTTATGGCGGAAGTGCATGGGAATCGAAAACATCTATGAGTGTTAGAAACATAATTAATTCTATTATTTAGCATTACCGTTACCTCCTTGGGGCAGTTTTGGGGCAACCAATGGAATTACTCTCCCTTATATGGTATTTAATACAAAGCATTGACCGAGCCATTGTTTCATTCTGATTTTGCCGGTTGTTTTTTGAGCTTTGGCAATGGCATGTATGAGGTTCACTATCACCCCTCCCATTCCAGAAATGCCTCGCACAGTAGGCGAGGGTTAAGAATGTATTTATAAATGCTGTCTGTTCTATCAATGATTCTCAAATGATTTCCTTCAAGAATTTCTCCCCGAAACTTATTCCAATCATCCCTTTTCATCAGCACTTCAATCAGGTCTTTGGCGTTGGCTGTGAAGTCGGGGTTAGTACATAATTCTTGATCTGACTTAGAGGTTGCTCCACAAGAACAAGTGTAAATACTTACATACCCATCTGCTGTAAGATATTCTTTTATAGAAAACACTTCATGCCACTCAATCCCTAATTTCTCGGCTACCTTACGGTTAAGTGTGTTGGTCATGTTATTTCCTCGCTCCACAAATTATTTTTCTTTTCATCAAGGCCTCGTTTTTCCCATTCCTTAATCTCCGCTTTCTTCTTACTCAAATACTTTTCTCCGGCTTGATCATCTGTACTTACTATCTTGTGCGCCTTGCAAATAGGGCACTGGGCCTCTAGGGTTATTATCATGCGGCTAGACCCTTAAAATGGCGTATCATCGGCTTGTTGTGTGGGTTCACCTTCTTTTTTGCCTCCAAGCATTTTCATTTCCTTGCCGACTATCTCGGTGGTATAGTGTTTTACCCCTTCTTTATCGTCCCAGGAGCGAGTTTGTATCTTTCCCTCGAGATAGATCAAGGAACCTTTAATAAGGTACTGTGTGCAGATTTCAGCTAACTTCCCGAAGAAAATTATTTTATGCCATTCCGTTTTTTCTTGTTTTTCTCCCTCTTTATTTTTCCATGATTCAGAAGTGGCCAGATTAAAATTGCATACAGGATCACCATTTTGTAAATATTTAATTTCCGGCTGTGCGGCTAATCTTCCGATCAATGTCGCTTTATTAAGCATTATGCGGCCTCCCTTGATTCTTTAAATTTATTGAACGCGGCAACAAAAGCACCTTCATTGCCAATCATCTTTCCGGCAATTGATTTGTAGAGTTTATCAAGTGTAGGCGAGCCGTCCTCTTTAATTCCGATTTGTCCACGACGAAGAAAGAACTCTTTTATTGTGTCACGATCAAATTTATTTTTCTCAATAATAGCCTCAACAGCTTTTTTCATTGCCGGAGTAACGTATTCAATAGGCGTAGTGTCAGCGGTAGTTTCTTTTTTACTATCTTTTTTCTCCTCTTGTTTTATTGGTTCAGGCTCCACGCCCGTTTCAAGCCATGCAATAAGTTGTTCGCCGGTCTTTGTTGTAGGAGTAAATATCTTTCCGTCAAACATTCCGGTTCGGTCTTTAGAGCTTTGAACATTGTGATTAATATCAATATCGAACACCGAGGTAAATTCATAGTCCATACCGTCACGTTGTACGGGAGCAAGACCAATCTTTTTAACTTCCACCTTACCGTTTGCACCGGGGGACATAGCATAGTCGGTTTTTGCTCTCATTGTAGCAATCAAATGAAGGTTGCAGTTTAGCATCCGTTCTACAAAACGATTGTGCAAGGGCGTGACCGTTCTCCATGCCGTATAAGAGTTTCCTTTTCCAGAATCCGCTATTTTGCCTTGACGATCTAAAAGACCTCCTTCGCCTGACCAAGCATGGGAAATTGAATCAAGGATAATTACGTTATATCCTTCCTTTTCGGCGGCCTCTATTGCGGCAAGATATTTTTCAACCTCATACGGTTGCTCCATTGTGAGAACGTCATATTCGGGAATCCCTGGACTTCCGGCGTACAAGTCTGCGCTTCCGTTTTCTGTGTCCACAACGGCAATCTTGCCGCCTAAACCTTTAGCCATAAGAAGGGCTGAAAATGTTTTTCCACTTCCTGATGGTCCGACAATGCCGAGCCGTAATTTCGCTTTTTTTCTTTCTGCTTTTCTGAATGTCATGATGTTCCTCCTATGCGGCTTTCTTTAAATAATAGACTTGTAATAAATGATTAAATATATTCCATCCGGTTCCTAATTCTTGAGGTTTAAATATTTTTTCCAAAAATCCTTCATCCTCCGCACGGGGAATATTGATAACGCGCACCTCATCAACGGAGTAAAAATTTTCTTCCAAGATAACTTTCAGGGCTGAAACCTGATAACCGTGTTCATCGTAAATTCCTTTGCCAGTTTTAAGGTCAATCAAGGTTTTCTTTCCATTTATCCGGCAATAAATATCTTGTGTACCGCCGTATTTATGTAATTCACTAACAAGTGGCTTTTCCACAAAATAGACTTCTTCGATGTGATTATTTTTCTCCCATTCCCAAAAAGACAAAGCGCAATTTTCAGCAAGATCAATTTGGTTTTTGGAATAATCCGTCGTGTCTGTTTTCTGTCCTATAAGTTGGTCTGTTACCATTGCGTGACCAAGTGTCCCTATGTCGGCTTTATCGTCAACGAATTTTCCAACATCTATACCCTGCAAGCCTAACTTGTTTGCCCACGGCACAAGGGCAGGCTTTGCAAGAAGCCCTAAAACGGTTGTGCAACCTGGAACAATCGTTTTTCCATCTGCAAGTTTATATCTGATATGCGCCTTTGTTTTTTTACTCATATTTCCCCCTGTTTATTTGCCCTCCGAGAATCCCCTCATACTCGAAACTACCTGATTGAAGGGCGTACTCGTTGGGCGGTTATTAAATTTACGCAATAATCGGTATAGATGGTAATTTCCCTTGTAGCCATTCCGCTATACTCTTGATCGCTTCAACCTTCCAAAGTTTGTTATCTGCTTCCCATAGACCGCAAGCGGGAACCGCGCCTTGTTGTTGCCTCATGCGGAAAATAAATAAACTTTCCGGCTGGTCTATTTCGGGGAACGTCCTGAATGGTTTCAATTTAATGGGGTTTGGAACGGGAACAGTTTCCAAAGTGGCGATTCCGACCTTCGCCGTTACTGCCTGTGAAATTCCATCATCGGAAAAATTCTGTACCTGTTCTCCTTTGACGTTCCCGACAACCTTCAGTATAGCCGCCGTATTTTCGGTCGGAACGAATTTTGCCTGAAGGTTGATAATAAATTCTTCAATGCCTATATAGTTTCCTCTCGTTATTTCAGGCGGTTCAAAAATGGCGCTTAAATATTCGGCTCGTTCACAGAATCCATCTTTAAAATATGCGTGAAGATTTACGTTTGTTGGGTTGCAAACATGAATAAAAAGTTTTTCTTTGTTTAGAGTATCAATATTTTTATTGAGGTAATCGGCTATACCCGAAAGTGTGTGAACCGTAAGAATGGTTGGCAGTGGTTCTTTAACGGGAATAATGCCACTACTGGTATATTTCCTGCCGTTGATTTCAAGTTGTTCAATCTTCGCAAGTTCAAGAATTTTATTGATTGCTTTCTCTATCATTGGTTAGCTGCCTCCTTTGGTTTGATTGGTTTTACGTTGTCCGGCAGGGGAGTATCGGCGAGCAAGTTCGTTTGCCGTAGACTGCGTTCACAGGCTACAAGTTTGCCGTCCTGCTTACCGATAAAAAACTCCGTGCCTAATGAGGAAATCGGCGCAAGTTTAACGTCGCTACTGATTGACACCGCGCAAAAATCCCTGTCCTGATTCGGCTTGAATGAAAATTTAAGATTAATTGATCTTGCTTTTACTGGTTCGGTATTCGGGTCAAGAATATTGTCCAGTACCTCTTGCAGGGCAATATTGAATCGCTCAGATACTGCCCCCTCCTTCAATGTTTCCAATGATACAATTTCCGTTTTGTTCATAATTACTCCTTTCTAAAATTTGGTTATTTGCTTTCTTAACCACTCTTCTAAGCTGATCTTTCTTCTCCTGAAAATGTTCCTCTCTGTCTTCTCTGGCGCACATATCAGCAAAACTCTCTTTCCTGTAATCAAGTTCGTGATCGGCGGCGGACATTAGTTCACCTCGGCAATAATTCTGCTGTGTCTATGGTAACTTTTATGAAATCAGTTTCATCGGGACATAAAATATTCTGGATATTAGAAATAGCAACCATGTATTCATAGGCGGCGAGATCATCATCGTTTACAATGATACAATCATTGCATTTTGGGCATTGCTTATTGTGCCATTGTGGAATTTCAGTATGATTAATTGCTAATTGCCAATCGCACTTGTCGCATTTAACGTGAGCGTTTGAGATATAATCTGCCATCAGTTCACTTCCTTAATCGAATACTCGACAATGCCTTTACCTAAGAATTTCTTTTCAATTGTTCTATCCGGCTCTAAATACTTTTTGACTTCAAACTTTCTGCGCCGGTATTCCAATAACTTCAATTCATCACGGATAAAGACATTCGTTATCGGTCCCAACTCAAGTCTGTTTAATAGCTTTTGCGCTTGTGGCGTGAGTTTCACGGGATTATAATTGAATGTTTGTTGTTCCATTGTTCACCTTGCGTTTTCAATTTCTATGAATGTGACTATTAGGGAATACTGCCGCAATAACTCTCTTGCGGTCTTTCGGCTCAGCTGGCAGTAATGATCTGATAAGAAATACGATCAATTTTAATTTCATGTTTACTCACCCTTACCCTTTTCGTCATTCTTGATAGTTTTCTTGAACATCATATTTGCGGCGGTATGATAAATCACAATTCCTTCGGGATTCATAAATCCGGGCGCGGCGTCGCTTCCCCTTCTCTCTAAGCCGTTAAGCTCTATTTTTACACATTCC
Source organism: Candidatus Omnitrophota bacterium (assembly GCA_028711115.1). Classification (GTDB taxonomy): domain Bacteria; phylum Omnitrophota; class Gorgyraeia; order Velamenicoccales; family JABMQK01; genus JAQTSV01. The sequence continues at coordinate 3,216 of JAQTSV010000002.1, read as the reverse complement.
GTATCAAACAACCCTTGATATAAAACTGGCACAACATAGCAACAGTCCGGTTTGTCATTTGGATATTTTTCTTTATCTCTAAAATATCCCCACCTGTTTGTATTAAAAAGACTGAAACGCTTTTCGCCTTTTGATAACCCGTAACCCCTCTGGATTCCACTTCCCCACCATTCGCCAAAGTGTCGCCCAACTCCCAGCCCAGCAATCAATTCGTCTTTATGTCTTAACGCCCACGCTGCAAAACCGTGATTGTCATTTTCTGGCGTTATCCATTGCTTACGAGAGCCGACTAACCATTCTCCATTTTCACCGATTAAAATTTGTGCATTTGTGCCATCAATTTTTTCAGTGATTATTATTTCCCTACTCAATCTTGCTATTTTAGGAAAACCTACAAATTCTTCCATTTTAACAACCCTCTCTTGCAATCATAATTTTCTTGCCCTTCACCATGACAAACGGCTTGCCCTGCCGGAAATCAACCACAGAGGACTTCGGGCAACTCTTTAAATTTTCGTAAATCACTTCATTCCTGGCGTTCAGCCTATTCTCGACAGCAGCAATAATAATAACGGCGAATATTCCGATCACGCTCAGGGCTATGATAATAGCTGAATGAAACTTGTCCCTATCTCTCGCTATCCTCTGCTTTCGATACTCGGTTAATATTGTCATGCCTGTACCTCCACAACAAAATCGGCGCTACGATCACTAAACTTACTCCTACTATGGCTATGATGATCTGCATTAGGTAGCCTTTGCGATTGCTGCTAATACGGTTGGATAATATGCTCGAAGCCTGTTTTCCATATCCGCTCCTGTATAGCCGTTCATAATTGTATCAACCGTTTTCAACGTCTCTAAAAGATCAGGACTCGCGGAGATAAGATTTTTCTTTTCAAGGATATTTCTGACCACTGCTTCGGGAGCAATGCCAACATGATCAACATTCATTCCTATTGTCCCGCCTATCGCGTCCCTTATCTGGCCGAACATCGAAATAAAATTCTTCCGTTCTTCAAGAAGAGAATCTATTTGTTTTTGCATTTCTATCTTCTTCACGGTTTCCCTCCGGCCCTGCCAGCGCAGGGCGCAGTTATTCTGTTAAATCAGCACTATTGTTTCCGTGCCGCTGGTCACGCTTCTAAGATCATTACCGCTTGCCCTCAGCCTCGCCCTTACTTTCCGTCGCTTTCGCGTTCTATCGGCCTGTAGGGTGGCTTCCTTTTGACTCCGGCTTATCGGGTGTTTGCTTTTAAACTCATTGGCCTCATTCTTGAGGTTGAGAGCCTTTACCCGCCTTTGTCAGGAAAGGGCTTTGTTTATGTTGCGGACATCGTCTCATAAGCGGATTCGTTTGTCAAGCAAAATAATTAATATTTTTTTATCTTGACATTTCCTTTATTATAAATTACTATAAATCCCATGATTAACATTGCCAAAATTGAAAAGACCAGAAAGGCTCTCAAAATATCGAAATATAAAATGTCTAAAGAGATTGGAAATTCTAAGCAAATATATTACGATATTATCAAAAGAAAATCAACCACGATAGAAAGCCTTAATAAAATCGCCAAAGTATTAAACCTTGACCCAAGAGACCTTATAATATAACCGCGCCTAACCAAATTAGAGGTTTACAATTAACTATGGAGTTCTAATGAGAGAAGAAAGCGACATTCAGAAAGAGATAGCAAGCCGGAAGAACTTGAAGCCGGGATATTTAGATTTACTGAAACAGTTATTTCCTATTCGCAAGCCGGAAATAGAGATCACGGATATTTTTGACGGTGATGGGAGTTGTGACGAATAACGAAAAAATCAGCCGGAGCGAAGCGATCAGGTGCAGCGCCTGGTTATGCCCGGCCATGAAAGGAGTTTAAATGAGATATAGAATTTATTTTAAAGACAAAAAGCAATGCCCGACAGAAGTTGAATGCCTTGATATTCGCGTGACCGGAAATCGTAGAGTGAAGGCATATTGCCTTGACCACGAAAATGATGAAGATTGCGTTGATATATTTTATGGCTCAGAAATAAAGCGCATTGCTGATGACCATGACCATACCATTTTTGAAGCATAAGGAGAGTGTTATGAGTGGCGCATCAAGAGAGGCTTATGATTTACATAATCCCGCTTGCAGAAAGAATGCTTTGCGGAGATTAAAACATGGAGATTGGAAACGTATTTGGTTTTTACGTTTAATTATAAGTGACACGTGGAATAACGTATGCCCTATTCGTAAGGCATAACGCCGACATCAGCCGCTTGTCGGCTGGATGGGCTGGTTATCTGATTTTTTAAAGGGGCATGCTCACTAGGATAGCATGATGGCTTAAGACAGGACATGCTTTAACGAGGCCAATAGTCAGTAGGGTTGTTGGATGGGACACTTGCCGAGCCTCTGCCCCGATAAATAAAGGAGATCAAACAATGGAAAGAAGAATGACAATTACTGATTTTGGAAAAGATTATGGATTTGGTAGATTTTCGGTAAAAGCAAAAGGGCTGAAATATAATGACAATAACTATAACAACATAGCGTTGATGGCTATGCACTTTGATGAACCATGTGAAGACTGCAAGGTATCGCCAGAAGATTGTCCCGGATTAGATGATTGTAATATTTCTTATGGAAGATAACAGTGCAATAAGTGGAATTTGTAACGAGATAGTTAACAATAATGCTACGTTAACGTGCGAGGCAAAATGACCAGAACTAAGCCCTACATCCCAAGCAGAAAAGTAATCTATGAGGCGGGGGAATGAATAAAGTCTCTGACAAATATATTCGTGACCTTTTGCGCGAGATCGTTTCTTTCCGGGCCGGCGGAGTTTGCGAATTCCCTGGATGCAAAAATACAGAATGCGATCCACGCCATTTTTTCTCAAAAGACAGCCTGTCTGTCAGGTACAGCTATGAAAGTTGCCTGTGGCTCTGCCAAGCCCATCACACCGGCAGAATATCAGCACACAGCGAACCGCTAATATTTGAAGCTATGATTATTTATTATCAGGTCAGAACAATCGAATGGCTGCAAGAAGTAATTGACCGAAAGAATCAGATTATTACCGTGGCGCCGGAGATTTACCGGGAAGAGTGGAAAGAAAAGCTGCTGGCGGAGTTGAAACGCCTTGGTGTGAGGGGTTGGCGGGTATGAGGCAACAAATGAATAGAAAAAGAGTTGGGTGCACATGCAATAAGTTGCCGTTAG
>JAQTSV010000025.1 GCA_028711115.1 Candidatus Omnitrophota bacterium | reverse complement strand
AATCCGAACAGTTTTAACTCGAATTTGTGTTTGAAGAGTTTCATAAATAATCAACCCCCGGTCCACCATCTACGACAATCGGGTCGGGATCGGGTTCAATATTTGCAGTACAATATTTTTTCTGATGCCGTTTTACTGACGCCTTACTCATAAACCTTTTCTTACAATCTTCGCATTGATATAGGGTTTGGTTTTTTATTATTATCATCAAAATTCCCCCTCTCCTACTTGATAAACCAGCAATCCAAGTTCCCGGTACTTTTTCACCATACAAGCCCGATCTTCGAGCACAAAGGCAATGTCATTAAAATCAATTCCAGCTTCACGGATAAGCTCTATCTTTACGATCGTATCCGGTCGAAGGTCGCCGTCTTTTCGCATGAGTATTTTTGTTACCGGGCATAGGTGTTTATGCATCCAATCGATTGTTTTACTTCTTATGCTTTCCCTGCGTCCGGTACAATAAATAATTTCATAGTATAAAGATATGGCTCTTATGAGTATAATTGTTTCCAGTATTGGCTTATCGTCAAAAGCGTCATCATAAAACGAACCCCAATCCTTCGGTTCTTGCTTTAGATATTTAACCCGATCACCTATTTCTGAAACGGTGCCGTCAACGTCGCATATAACTATGTTTTTCATATCACTATTCCTAGTAGTACGGTTTCAACGTTCTTCCTCCGCGTGTTCTTTTTTGAGCGGACACCCGTGTTTCCTGCACTCAAGCGAATGCTCGTATGTTATCGCTCCGCACCTTTCACACCATTCGTATTCTCCTTCCGACAGTGAAGCCAGATAGTCACAATCTTTCGGAACCGCAAGGCGTAAGTCGTGAACGTCAAGAAATTCAGAAAACAGGTTTATTACCTGGGAGGCCTGTTTTGTGGTAAGAGCCTTTTCATCGAACGTAATTCCTTCGCACTCACGGCTGCGCATGACCTCGTATAACACCTCCATTCTCTTCCGGTAATAGTCCCGCGTCCACCTTTCCGGGGGAACAATCACACGAACCAGAGCTGGGAGATAATACTTAAAATCTTTCTTCGTCATCTTTTCGAACGGCTTCGGCGGTTTCTCCGCCCATGCTTCCAGTCTGTTGTAAAACCATATCACCCAAGTGTTGTGCTCCTCTGCTATTTCGCACAATACTTCATCGGACACGGTTGAGTATCCGTTGCGTTCCCAATGGTTGTTTTCCCGTTCAATTTTTAGCGTCGATTCAACCGTTTTGATGTGCTTGACAATATCCGCCTTGGTCCCGACTGGCACTTTCATCGTTTTTGCCAAACCGGCAGTAAAATCGAAGAATGGGTTGTATGCCATACTCTTCCTCTCAATAAACCTTCGTTAGATCCCGCCTCACCCTCACCGGGTTAGCGGGCCAGATTTTTTGTATCTCATATATCTTTTTATTAAAATCAAAGGGTGGCGGCGGATAAATCAGTACTACCATTTCTGATTTTTTCCTGTAAGTTTTCTTAATATCATTTTGCATAAAGCAATAACCTTACTTGAAACGTCTGTCATCTTCATTATTAAAAGAACCTGCTTCATATTCGATATATCTCCCGCTCTTGTTTTCATATTTTAGATAGCACTCTCCTTGCCGCCCACAGTATTTGAATTTTATTTTCTGAACGAATATAATCGTTTTATCTTCTTCGTAATCCCGATGAACGCATATTCCGTTATCACATTTGTTTCGCCAGTGGGCACTGCCTGAGATGTCCCACAGTTCAGGTATAGGATATTTTCCATCTTTGCCGCGCTGAAGTTTTGTCGGGTGCGCTATTATGAACAAATGGATATTGGTACGTCGCGCAAACTTTCGAGCCTTTCTCAAACAAGATCCGATAAAATCAGATTCGGAAATATTATTAGGTCGTGAAAGTTCTATCTCATTCCACGGATCAATAATCAAGGCGTCTATCGATTTTTGTTTAACCAATTCATCGGTTTTTAAAAGTACCGATTCGAGGGAAATGTCATCTTCCAATGCATCGATAAAAAAGAAATGTTCACCGATAGCCTTTATTGTCAACTCTATTGTTTCATCCTCGATATCTCTCAATTCACATCCCTGCATTTTTTCAATGAGTTTATGGTAATGCATTTCGGCGGGATAGTTTTCAGGGCTGAAAACTGCAAACTTCCACCTGTCTTTCATTACAAGATTTACGGCAAGAGCGTCCATAAATTCGCTTTTTCCGGCACTTGGAACGCCGGTAATCACGGTAAACTGACGCTTTACCACTGAAAACAAACGGTCAAGTGATTTCCATCCGGTCGTTTTTCCCTTTCGGTATCCGTTTATTTTTATGTCCATTATTTTATTTAAAATATCTTTAGTATCGATGAGTTCTATTTTCTTTGGCTCATCAATAGCCGGAGGCTCGTTGCGGGTCTGTTTTTCCCCGTATCCAGAAGCCAATAGCGCCTTTGCCGCCGCCGAATAATCACCACCATGTTCAAGTATGGCATAAATTGCGCTTGCTTTGTAAACAGTTTGGTTTATAAATTGTGTTGATGTGGTAAAGCAGTAGAAACGGTTCGGTATTTTATTCCAAGTTGCGCTTATTCCGCGATCTTCTTTCCCTGGGCGCTTTAAAAATGTCGTCGTTCCCGATGTGAAAAGAGTTTTCCATCCGTGTTTTTCTAGCAATCCACACGGATTTTCACGCGAATCAAAGTCGTCAAACGGAGATAGACCTTGAGAGTTTGAGGCTGTTCTTGTCGGTTCCGGTTCCTTGTTTTCCTGAAACGCTTCGTTGAGTGATACTGCAGCCGAAAGTAAAAATTCAGCTTCGGGAATTGAAAGCCGTCCAATATTTGAAAAATCACCGAATTGAAGAACATATCCCGGTGAAGGAGCACAGACAAAATAACCACCCTCCCCCCTTGTTTCGATAGTGCAAAGATTTTCTTTATTGCAGGCAAGTTTTACATTTTTTGTAACCCTGTCAGTCCGAAACACCACGTGGAAACCACCCGAAGGGGATTGCTCGATAACAAGTTTTGAAAATAGCTCCGGTTTCCCCTGATTCACCAAAACACACCAAGGTTCGTATTGATCACCGTTTTTTATGTCAAAATCAATGCATAGCAGCCCCGCGGAGACCTTTCCGCAGATACAGGCTACTTGGGGGGCATTCCATCTGTTCGCCTCTTCCTGTGAGGCTCTACGGGCCTGAAATTCTTTCCAAGATATTTCAGGTTTTTTATCTTTGCACGGGATTACGGAAAGCCCGTAAGTGAGGTATGTTTGAAAAGTATTCATTCTTCGCAATCCGGTAACGGGCAATTATTGGGAGGTAATGCTAATTCGTCAGTATTACAACCTCCTAAATTTTCAAGACATTCACCACTGCACCAAAAGGGACAATCCCTTACGTTTTTAAATTTAACAACTGCTTTTTTCATTGGATTATTCTTATTGGCTTATCTAGTTTTTTTAATTTTGATTTTGCAGCCATTAAATAGCTTTCAAATTTTGTTCCGAATAGGGTTATCGGTCGTAAATACTCTTTCATTTCTGGATTTTCACCCCATTCTAAATTTTTGAAATCTATAACCATTTTAAAATCATCCAAAGAATACCCTTCCCTTATTCTTGCGGAAATATGTTTGTTGGTTGATTTTGAATTTTTCTTAAATGTAGATCCTGTTTTCAAATTGAGAAAATCTATTATATCTTTTATATACTCTATCTCTACTCTACTATCGATTTCTGCTTCAGGAACTATGGGTTTTTCTGGTGTTTCTGCTCCAGAAATTCGTTTTTGATATTCTTTTGCCATTTTTTCGCGCTTAAAAAGTATTGGATTTATTGCTTTTTTTATTCGATTTGATGTTAAAATGTGATTGTTTTCATATTCTTTTTTATCAAACAGACCATTACTTATAGAGTATTCTATTATCTCGTCTGGATCAACGTTGAGGTTTTTACATAATAGTTTTCTGGTTTCTGCGTCAGAAACATCTAATTTACCACAATGAAAATATATGCGTTCAAGAGTTTTAAAAAACCATGCATAACCTAATCCGTTTGGGTATTTCGTTTCAAATATTTCGAGTCGTTCATCAGAACTGGCCTTACAATCATGCTGAAAATAATCAAGATTTTCTTTTAATGGACGTGCCATAGAAATGCCTAAATAAAAAATCCTTCCCTGGCTGTTTTTGGAGATCGGCAGAAGACCAAAAACCCGGAACTGAGGGGAACCGGTGCCAGGAAGGGTTATAATTTTCTATTCGAATTTTTGCCGATCATACCCCTAATATAACCAATTCCAGCGCGAAAGGGAATTATTTTATTAAAAATCAGGATACTTTTTTTTAATTTCATCATAAATTTTCTTAGCCCGGAGATACCACTTTTTTGACACCGGATGCTTATGAGCGTTTTTTGCTTTTTCTGCAAATTTGGCCGCATCTTTGCCGGTTAAAATCGGAGTGTCTTTTATCGGGAGCGCCATTTTATTCTCCAGGCTTATGGACCAATTCGATATTTTCCTGATTCACGACCTTGCGCAGGATATCTGCTACGAAAAACCATTTATCGGCCTCGATTAAATCGGTATCTTTCAGGGCGCTGTAGTTTGCCGCTGCTACCCGTATCATTTCCTCGACGTGCCTTGACGGGATCTGCGCGGCGTGGCCCTTGACCTCGATTTGGACGTCGGCAACCCGGACCTTTTTTCCGGACTTCGTTTTTTCGATGAGGTTTTTCTTTTTCTCTTCCGGCGCCCTTGTGAATTCTACCGCCGCAGTCCGGCTCATATTCCCTGATTCTACCGCTGTGCGGACCTCTGTGGGGGCTGCGGCGACCGTGAGGCGGGCTTTGATCCAGGATTCAGAATACCCGGTCTTCTCGGCCACTTCCCGGACGCTAATACCGTCTTTCTCGAGGATGTCCCTGATTTTATCGACAGTCTCTTTTTCTGTGAGAGGCCTTGTCGAGTTTGCGGCAAGCTGAAGAAATCCGATTTCTGCGTGCTGTTGTTCCTGTGTTTTTGATTTATCGGGAACGTACTGAATGCAAAGCAGTTTTGGAA
>JAQTSV010000024.1 GCA_028711115.1 Candidatus Omnitrophota bacterium | reverse complement strand
TAGTTAACCCATAAAGTTCTAATTTGCCTTTTGCATAATTTCCTGCCCTTTTTTCCGCTTCAGTAGGTTCGGTATCGGTCTCTTTCCGGGCTTTGGTAAGTTGCTTGAAAAAGGTTGAAACGGATTTCGTTATGTCTCCAGTGTTGGGATCAAATGTTCCTTTATTCTCAATTGATTTAATTTGTTCTGGAGAGAAGGCTACATAAGAATCACCTTCACCTTCTTGCTCATTTGCATAAACGAATCCATCATAACCTTTTCTTTTCAAAACTTCTTTAAGTTTACTCCATCCTTTCTCATCGGTTTTTTGCCATTCATCCCATATTTCATCTGCTTCTTTTGCTGTTATTTTATCTTCGTTCGCGAGTCTGGCATGGATTCCATTAAAATCATTCCATATTCCAACATCATCCATGCGTAAGGGATTATTTATAGAAAGATAGAATGCCTTTGGTTTTTTCTTTCCGGCTTTTTTAAGATTTAACGCTTGTTCTTCAGTCCCGAAATGTGCTCCCTCTGCACTTGTATCAAATTCCTTAAAGTTCTCAGTAGAGGCATGATATACTACTTTCGGCTTTCCCTCTTTATCAACTACTTTACTATCTCCAAACCACTTCTTGAATTCCGGCGTTTCTGTCTGATCTACTTTCTTGGATGCTGCCGAATCGTACCATTCCGCTGGCGCATCAATACCAAGAACATCACCTCTTTCGTGATATGCTTGCAATTGCTTTGCTACGATATAATCTATCTTGCTAATCTTGCCAGATGCAGGATCAATTCTCAAGTATTTTTTATAATTACTGTCACTAACTTTAGACGCTTTCAGGTCTTCCTGAGTTACTTTTTTAGAGGAAGAACCTGGCTTGGTTGCAGGGACCAAACCAGGTTCGCTGGGGATAACGTCGTCGGAAGCGACGTTGGGGGAATTCTGTTTGTCAATATCTTTTATTTGTTCAGGATTGAATGCTACAACTTGCTCAATTTTTCCAGCATGTTTAAGCACTACTCCATCGAAACCATCTTTTTCTAAATGCTCTCTTACTTTTTCTGCATATTGCAAATCATTTCCACCCTTGTCAAAATATTTCGCCTTTATTTTAAAATAATCTGGTGCATCATCGTCGTATATAAGAGGTTTTTTGAAAGAGACGTGGCTTTCTTTAACTATATGACCATATCCGGATGCTGTAGCTTTGTTTGGACTGAAATAAAAACCTTTTCCATAAAATCCATAATCAGATGCACTCCCAATTCTTTCGGGGTCAAATTTGTCAAATTCTTGCTTCGTCCCATGATATAATACAATTGGTTCACCCTTCTCATCTTTTAATGGTTCCAGCTCAGTCTGAGATTGTTTCCCCTGTCTCTTATCTCTCTCTTCTTTTGCATATTTTAACTTTCTTTGCAATTCAAATTTCTTGTCTTCTGGGAAGTTTATAGATTTTCCAGTTTTGTCAAATTGTGCTACATCCGCTTCCAGTGCTGATACTAATCTATCCCATTTGGTTTCGTGTTCGGTCACTAATTTCTTTTGGTGTTCGGCTTCGTGCGTGAGTTCGGCTATCCTCACAGCTTTGACTTCTCCTTTTTGACTAACAATGGTTGCCATTGTATCGCCGAATTTACCAAGCTCATACTTTCTGCCGTCGTGTATAACTACATCACCTTTATTCCAGTCATGATGTTTCGGAAGCTCTTTGCCCTTCGCGTCTCCCTTGAATTCCCTGCCTTGTGCGTCCTTGTAGTAGTATACCCATTCTCCAGTCTTGCCTCTTTCCCTGCGTATGTATTTATGTCCTGGTTTTTCTTGTCCTAACGCTTTCCAGGATATTCCACCTTCAGGTTTTGGCTGTGTCGGTTGCTTCGGTGCTCCAAACATATCCATTTGAGACTTAAAGAATCGGAAGATTGACTTCACAAGTTGCCTTGATTCCTCTTTAACTCCGAATGGATCACTGTCGGGATTCCTCATAATTCCCGTCCCCATCATTAATGAATTCCCTCTTTTTGAAACAACATCGAGTATAAAATTCTCTTTATATAAATCTCTGATATTGGCATTACTGGAAGTAAAATCTTCTTCTTTGTTATACTGATCTTCAATACCCGCGATAAACAGAGATTGACATCCAGACTGGACTGATATTCTCCTTAATATGTCTTTCGCTTTCTCTTTATCAAGCAGTAGATATTTATCTACCGCTATTATTCCTCTAATCTTATTATACGCATCCGATGCTATTACTATTTTGCTTTTTCCATCTTCTATGTCCAATTTGTGTTTTCTCATTATTGTCGCTATCCCAGCGGGATCAAAAATCTTTTCCCCTAAAATATCGTGCGGAATGCTTGGCGTTGTCAGCACATCTTCTTTTTCTTCTTCGGTGGGTATAGCTAATTCCTCGTCAACATATCCGTCCTTATCAATCGTTGAGTAAATATTGGAATCTATTACTACATGCCCTTTGAATTTATCTCCTAAGTTCTTTGCTATTTCTTTTGTTGCCGTAATATCATGTATAGACGGTGTGACATGACCAGAAGGATGATTATGCACAAAGTACATTCCATCGGCTTTCAGATTCTCCATCTCTATTTGATAGTGTTTATAGACATCTTTGCCTTTTATATTTGGCGGGACTATCAAGGTCGAACCTGGAAGTCTTAAAGTAATCCCCGTGTGTCCAACTATCTTATCTCCCTTTGTATATATTATTCTGAATGTCTCAAATCTTGGATCCCGGTATATCTGCGAGAGTGCTGCAAGCTGTTTTAGTTTTTCGCTATTATTTTTCGCGTCCAGCTTCTTTCCGATAATCATTGAGCATTTATATTCTTTAATATCTTTAGCAATCCCAAGTGCTTTAAACTCTACCCCTGAATATTTACCGTCTTTGAATTCAGATAATAACTCGCCTGATAATTTTTTATTCTTTGTCTGCGCTTCCGCTTTTTGCTTTTCTGCAAATAGTGGTTCCTGCCTGTTTTCTATTTCGGTTTCTCTCGCATGAACCTTCTCTATCTCTGCTAATTCCTTTTCCTGTTTGGCAAGGTCTTTCTTTGCTGCGTTCAATTTTTTTATGTCTTCATCTGCTTTTTCGGGATACTCTTTTCTCGATGCTTCCCATGCAGGATTTTCTACCGCATCAGTTAGCTCTTCAATATATTCTTTTGTTATTTCAACCCCTCTTTTCATATTGTCAATTTCGGTTTGTCTCTTTCGGTACGCTTCAGTGCGAATCGGCTTATCCGGCTGTAGTCTCTTTCTTAATTCCTTTTCATCCAGATTGAAGTATGAAACAAATGGTTCAATTGCTGCCTCTATCTTGTCCGGTGCGTCTTTATATCGATTGTTGAATGTTTTTATCTTATCATTATAAACCGCGTCTTTTAATTGCTCTGCCGTGATTGAAACTTTTCCACCTAAGAACATATTTTCCTTACCATTAAATTTATCTGCTACTGCCTTGAATACTTTATCAGCAGACTTCTTGCCCTTCTGTTTAAATAGCTCTTGTGTCGCATATTCAACCATATTCCCATGCACCTGGCTTGATTCCTGTTTTGTTTTGGGTTTTAACTTTTTGAATGGAATTCCAGAGGTTGGCTGAGATTCAACTTTTTTACTCGGTCTCTCAAGCTCGGCTTCAGTATGCCATCTGGGTTTCCCTATCGTAGTCTCAAGCAGAGTATATTTAATTCCGTTCTCTATCTTTGTATCACCTATATTGTGCTTTTCCTCCGGTGCTCCAAACAGACTCATCTGATCCGTTTTGAATTGCTTTAATTCATTGTGTTGCTTTTGGATAATAGACTTAAAGAAGTATCCTAACAACGATTTTTTGAGTTTGTGGTGTTCTAATTCAAACTGAAATTCCTGCGATACGTCTCTCATTCGTTTATAGACGTTAAATGCATTATACGTCTCTTTGCCAGCTTCTTTTTCTTCGGCAGTCATTTCCTCTGGATTTTCTTCCCGGTACGGCTTATTCTCCAGGAATACTCTCTCTGCTATTTTAATGATATCTTCCTGCTGTTGTCGCGTTTGCTCTTCCTCGCTCAACTGGGCTGCAAATATATCCCCGCCTTGTTGCGCCTTCTCTTTAAGTGTCTTCATCGCGTCCGCGAATCGCTTCATCTTCAGCGCGAATAATTCCCGCGCTTGATCTTTTTTCTCTGGATCTCTGGGAGTCATTGCCTGATGATAGGCAATCATTCCAATAACGTTCACTGGATTCCGGAATATGTTACCGCTTTTCTTGTCTCCGAATTCGATTGTTTCTTGTCTCATCCGAGATATAAGGCTATCCGGATTCTTGCGTCCTTGCTCTCCGGTCTCCAGGAATGGTATATTGCCGTTCTTGTCTACTTTCAAAGAGTTCTTTACCGCGCTATTCAATGTAGCATAATGATCAATGGCGTTCTTTAAAAATTTCTGGATATCACCATTAGGTGGCACACTGCCTTCTGCGATATCTTTTTGATTATCTGCTATGATCGGTGCGGTCACTTTCACGAGTTCGTGTGTGTCTTCTCCCTTTTTACTCACCGTGCGTATAAAATCTTTATCCAATTGAGCAAGTAATGCAGTATTGACTACCTTTGCTTGTTCCGCTGGCCGGTATTGAACCGCTATCGGATCGTAACCACTGAGTTTGAGTATCTTCTGATATACCTGCGGATTGTTACGAATGAATGTCCCTACATTCTTTTCGTTTATTGACCGTCGACCGATTCCCGTAAGATTCAGGTTCAATCCGAATTTTAACCGCTGCGCATTCTGAAAACTCCGTGCTTCCTCTACCTCTGTCATGGGCAATGCTGAAGACTTCTGACCGAATGCTCCCAGCTTTCGCGCATCCTCGTATGTATGGACCGGAGATAAAGTTCTAACCAGCATCATATCGTCTGTGACCTTATCGGTTGGAATTCCAAGTTCTTGAGCTTTCTGCAACATCATTCCAAAATACTTTTCCTTGCCAGCACCCTCCATACCCAGTACCGCGCCCGTCCGGCCATTGCCCTGCACGATATAAACCTTTCCTCCCTTCGTAAAGCCTACTG
>JAQTSV010000023.1 GCA_028711115.1 Candidatus Omnitrophota bacterium | reverse complement strand
ACCTACGAGGATCCGGGAAATTGCGCAATGGACCCGGTATTTTTTCAAGACCGAACCACTTATATATCAAGGTGTAAGTCTTAATGCTGAATTTCCAATTACGGGTTTTAGAAATCTTTGTGCGGATAAAAAAATACAAGATTATTTTGACGAACTCGCTTTTGATGTGGTCAATCTTCCAAAGCTTCTGCAATTCGTTTCACTTGAATATAATAAATTAGGCAACGCATATGTGAACGGAAAATGGGATGAAGGTGAAGGCCGCTGGTCTGGGTTTCAATGTTTAAATCCAGACTACGTAGAAGTCGAAGCCACGCCATTTGCCGATAGACCAATTCTTAGTCTTGATCCTGATGACGGATTGCGGCGCATCATAAAAGAAAAGTCGCCACGTGAACTTTATGATCAGCTTGATCCCACAATAATTGAATATGTTTCGAAAGGGAAAAAGGTCCCGCTGTCGGACATACAGATAGAAATACAAAGTGGGCATCAGCTTGCGGATGGAACCGAAACAATAGAAAAAAAAGATCTTACGTTTCCGCAGGTATGGCATCTTGCGAATAAGAATTCGCCATATGAAGCATACGGCACTTCGCCAATCTACGCTTGTTTGAAGGCACTGATTTATAAAGATCTTATCCGCCAGACGCAATTTTCTATCGCACGCCGGCACTGGAAGCCAATAAAAGTTATTAAAGTTGGCGATGATAAGAACCGGGCCAATGCCGCCACTTTCAAATCAGTTCAACAAAAACTTATGGAAGCGTCTTCAACAAATGAAGGATGGTTTATTTGGCATAATTATCTTACGATAGATTATGTTGGTTCGGCGGGGCACTTGGTTCCGATGGATCGTGAATTGGATTGGGTGAATAATGAAATCTATGCCGCGCTCGGTATAAATAAATCAATGATTATGGGCGAAAGCGTGAACTACGCCAGTGCCAACGTTGGACTTCAGATACTTATCAATCGTTACATACGTTTCCAACAAATGCTTTCTGAATTTATTAAAGAATATATTTATAAACCCGTGGCAAAAGTTCAAGAATTTTATAAAACAAATGATAGTGGCAAACAAGAACTTATTATTCCCGATATCGAATGGGGCATGATGCGTATGCGTGACGATGTCCAGCAAAAAACATTACTGCAAGCGCTTCAAGGCAAGGGGCTTATTTCAAAGCGCACATTGCTTACATATGTCGATATTGATTTCGATCGTGAAAAAGAACTTATTGCAAAGGAAAAGAAGGAAGAACGTGAACAAAAGCTTAAAGAAAAGTTTGAAGATAAAAAAACAAGTACGAGTTTATCAACGCCGAAAGAAAAAGGCGGTGCCGAACCCGAATTCGGTTTGGACCTCGGCGGTGGAGAAGAAGCTGGTGGAAAAGCTCCTGCAGCGGGTGGACCAGCGGCAGAAGCGCCGACACCGCCAGCAGCAGAAGCGCCAGCGGGCGGCGGTGCAGCACCGTTAGAATTAAATATTTAAAAAAGGCGGGTGATTTAACATGATGATCAAAACAGGCACGGTTATGCAAGATACAATTGTGAAAGTTGAATTTGACGAAAACAGTGAAATCATTACCGAAAAAAAGATTGTTGCGAAACGCAGAGATTATTTAGATACAGAGGAATTTGAGCATGATGTACAAAACTGCGCAGTGGGGCAATAACGTAACTCCATACGAAGTCATTGAGCGGGATTACAAAAAGTCGAAGGGCAACGAACATTCGTTGAGTGTGTTCGGAAGTAAGTCACGTTTTCTTAAAAAGTATTCATATATCATCGAAGATTATAAACAGCGTGTTGCGGCAAAATCGCAAGTCCACACCATTGGCAAATATGATCCAGAGTTTCATTATTTTCGTGTGATTGCCGTGCATGGTGATATACCGAATGACAACGGCGATATGTTTCGTTGGGGTTCCATGGATGATAAAAATTCGCCCGAACTTATGCGGTATGATCCGACTACCGAACGCTATGTCTATGAAAGTTTTATCGGACGCGGTAATTTTAAGAATCACGCAAACGATGATGTTTCGAAAGCGGTTGGCGTTGTATTCGATGCCGTGCCGAATCACGATGGGCGTTTTATCGAAAGCCTTTTAGCGGTGGATAGCGTGAAAGATCCAGATCTCGTGCGATCGATCGACAAAGGATATATTAATGCCGTTTCTATGGGCGCTGTGGTCGGTCATTCATATTGTTCGATTTGCAACAATCTCGCCCGAACCGAATCCGATTTCTGCGAACACATACGTGTTCATAAAGCACAGAAAATACATATCGGCGGCAAAGAGCAACACGTCTATGAAGATAATCGTCAAGTGAATTTTATTGAACTGTCATGGGTAACGCTGCCAGCGGATAAGTCGGCGCTTCTTCTTGAAAAGGTTGCAAGCAAAGTTCAGAACGGCGAAGTCATTGATCTCAATGATCAGCATCTTGTGAATGCCGTGGCGACTTGGATTTATTTATATGGCGAAGATCATACACGGGCCTTACTCGGCAACCTTGTGGATGCCGTACAAGAAATAAAAACCATATAGGAGAATTGACAATGGGCTTTTCACGAAACAAATCACCAGTTGTACAGAGCGATACGCAGCGACAGATACAAGCAGAAATACACGCACGAGCGGCCGTAAAAAGCGGCAATGTTGATCCAAGCGCACTTGCGGCGATTAATACCGAAGATTTTTCTTTCGCTGGCAAAAGCAATATTCCCAATGAAGCCGTTATCGCCGCTGCACAAAATGCGAATGGTGCCGCACCTATTAGCGGTATCGCACTTAATCCAGAAATCGAAGCCATCGTAGCCAAGGCAAAGAATAAGATTGCCACGGTTTCTTCGCCATTCAAGTATGATCCCAATCGAGGTATGATATCAAGCGAAGTCTTTACGACGACACCGCAAGAACCCGTTCATACTCCAATTGCTATGAACAAAACTGCCATGAAAGACGAATTGGAAAAGCGCAAGGCGAATATGATACTCAAGCGCAACTCCAAAATGAAGCAAATTGAATGGAGTAAAGAAGGCAATCTGAAAGTCGAGATTGCCGATATCAACCGTGAAATAAAAAAATTGGACAATCAAATACAAGGATTGAAATAATGTTCACTACCTACGCATCACGTTCTAATCTTATCGTCGATAAGATTGAAATTACTGCCGAAGGTCAAGCCATACTTGATCTATTCAAAGAAAATCAATCCATCGAACTTGATGCAATACCTGGTCGTATATCGAACAAGGCGCTTCAATCCCTTATAGCCAAGAAATATGTACGCACCGCTGGGAACAATACGGTTGTCATTCTTAAAAAAGCGGGTGAAACAAATGACGATACAATTGAAACTGAATTGAAAGATAAGGGATATCCAGTTTATCGCATGAAAGAAGATAGTCAACTTCGTTTTCGACTAACAAATAAAGTTCCTTATGAAGATGAAAATCTTCGGGAAATATTGAAGCGAAATAATGTTATTTTATTTCCAGATAAAAACGGCGGAGATTATTATATAGTACCCGTTAATGAAAGGCAAAAAGATTTCCATGGTGATATGCTTTTGAATACATACGCTTCTGCTCAAAAAAAAGATGAAGACAAACTTGCTACCGCACAACAAGAAAAACGTGCCGATATTGATGCGCCCACCAAAATAGAATTAGAACACAAGCCGACCTTCCAAAAAATCCGTAAGGACGTGAAAGAAGATGGCAAACTGGATCTGACTGATAAAGATATGGCGAAAAGTATTACCGAAGATCATGGTGAAGAAGTAAATCCCGATGATCCAAAAGAAGGGCGCAAGGATTATTATGATCCTAAAAATGGATTACCAGCGCTTGAAAAGAAACTGGAAAACAAGGAAGCGGCAATAAGTAAAGAAGCATATTCTAAGATATTTTTATTCGTTGGCAACGAAACCAATGAATTTAAAAATATAGACGATGCCGTTGATTTTTATAAGAAAACATATTACGGCAGACAAACGGGAAGAAAAAGCGATGCACAGATTGTTGACGAAAACAATTCTGTCATTCTTGACAAAGGTAAAATAATCGAGCGCATAGAAAAGCGTGATGTTTCTAAGGTAGCAAGGAGCAGAAAATGATTAAGTTATCACTGAAAGACGAAACGCCGAAAAAGAAGAAAGGTACGGAATTCACTTTCCATCCCGAACTTTCTGGTGCTGGCGAACCCGAACTTCTGAAGAAGCGCATTATCGAACTGAAGGGTGCAATCAAGGCACTGTCCAAGGATGCCAGTTATTTCGAAAAAGAAATAAAGAATCTTCAGTCGTATGTTGATTTGTTTGAGAACATGATTGGCAAGAAGAAAGAAGAAGGCACGGAAAAGAAAGCCAATCAGCTTGACACCATGGATTTCAAGAAGAAGAAAGAAAATGAAAATGCCTATTATTCAAAGGCTTTCAAGGATAAGGATTTCGCCAACCGTATGACGAAGAAATACAAGCCCACGGGTAAATCAACGCCGAAGATTGCACTGAAGTTAAAGGAACGTACTTTTGATAATCTGCCTCCCGATTTAGCAAAACAATATATTCAATATAAAAACAATGCCGTTTCTCAAAAAGATTTAATTGAAAGCGTTCAATGGCTGGCAGATCATAGACAGTTTTTTAAGGACAAATACAATTTTGATATACTTGCGGATTTCCCAGAATATGTACAGCTATATGAATCCGTGAAGGATAAACTTAAGGAAATTAAACCGCCAGATCAAGTTAAATAATCGGGGATATCAAAAATTCTATTCAAAAATTTTATGAATATATTAATGTGTTTGTCATTAAAGAGTATCTTGTCAGTAAAGAAAAATACTGATATACAAATAATAGTTCCATGAAAACCGCAATTAAAAAAGAAAAGAAATATATCCAACGCAATATTGTAAATTCTGGATTTAATGCAAAGATGGAATTCGTATATGCTCAAGAAGAATCCCGCAACGGCATCCCTGTGTTCTGGCACAGGGATCAATGTAGATATGACCGTTTTCATAACAATCACCTCTTCTATAATATAATACCGAATCCCACAAAAGTCAAGTGGTGCGGTTATGTTAACTAAAAGTTTAATTAACCGCAATATATGAAAGCTATGCAAGGAGCATTAAAATGAAATACACTGCGACTTTCAATCGTCTGCCATTCAAGACAGCTTCATTTTGGCAGATTAGCGATGAAACTGGTAAAGAAATACTGAAGGCGACAGTTGCCCAGATGTGGGGTAAACAGACATTCGCCAAATTTGACGAAGTATCAAAGCCCGAATATGGTGAAGC
>JAQTSV010000022.1 GCA_028711115.1 Candidatus Omnitrophota bacterium | reverse complement strand
TGATTACTTTGGCATCCTTATCTGACGGGATGTTCGTGCCGAGAACGCCCACACAACGTTTGCCGTCCTTCAATGCGGTCACGACTTCAAATCCTTCTTCCTTAAATCGATAATAAGGATAAATAAATTCATGATCCTGTACAAGCGCCCCAGAAATAATTAAAGCCTTTTTCATAAAGATTCTCCTTGCTTCCACTTCGGAAGAATTCTTGTGTTGTCAAATTTCAATTCATACATTGACGGTTTGTTATTCAATTGATCCGTGTATTCGAAACCAAAAGTATCGGCTATTTTTTTTACATCGGGTATATTAAAATTACACGCCACGCCTTGATCAAGGTATTTTATCCAATCATTTTGCGTTTGTCGTATCATACCATACCCGCCGTTGTTTACGACAAAAATATTGATGGGTAGATTAAGTTCGGATATTGTCTGTAATTCTTGTATATTCATCATTAAACTACCATCGCCTATAATGACAATAACTCTTCTACCCGTTGCCAGACTTGCGCCTATTGCGCCTGGTATCGAATATCCCATAGGACTATGATTAATGCCGTTAAACAGCCTTTGTCCTTGCTTTATTTTCCAGCGCTGGAACACGATACATCCTATTTGCCCCATATCTGGTATTATAATGTCGTCTGGCGTAGCTTCGGCGCTCACCACGTCTACCCAGCGATAAACATCTGCATCTGTCACGTTGTCGCCAGAACGTTCGCACCAATCATCGAATTGAAACGTATGAGAAAAATTAAGGTCACAATTTATCACTTCATCAACTAAATGAGGGAATTCCAAACCTATTGCTATCTTATACGCATTCGGCGCAAAGCTGTCCCAGTTCGGGCAGTGGTGCGTATCCAGTTTCGTACCCAAGAATATGATTAAATCTGCGGCTTTAATTATAGCATTGCCGTGCCTATTACCAGTAATGCCGAAATCGCCTTTATAGTATTTGTGGTGATAATATTTGTCTTTGATCCCCCACGTGCAAAGGAACGGCATTTTTATTTCAAGCTGCATATCACGTGCACCAGCACCGATTATCAGCAATGGTCTTCTGAATTTAGACATATCAATGTCGAAATTAGGCGCAATCTTTTTACGTGCAAATGGCTTTTCTACATAATCAATTTCTCGTCTTTGCACATCATCTGGTATTTCCAGAAACGTAGGTCCTTGCCTTGGTGTTTTGGCGATATTAATACAATTTATCAAGTCAAGTGGAACACTGTATCTTTTCGACAACTTGGTAATGGGTTCGAATAATCGCACGCTATCCACTTCTTGAAAACCAGTTTGCCTGTCAACCCCATCCAAAAACTTTGACGGCACTTGTCCACCGATAGTTAATACGGGAATAGAATCGAAATAGCTACAACAAGTGCCCGTAATTAAATTCGTAACACCTGGACCAGATGTGGCATAGCATACGCCCAGATTCTTAAATCTTGCATATGCATCAGCCGCTATGGCCGCAGACTGTTCGTGGTGAACCGATATTAATTTTATCCCTGCCTTGCCAAAAGAATCGACCAAATTAACCACGCAGCCGCCAGTAACACCGAATACAGTATCGGTTTCTTTTCTAATTGTTTGAGCTATAAAGTCTGATGTTTTCATTTTAAATAAAGTTTACGCTTTGCGGCTTATTTAGATATTCTGAAATAAATCGGTTGCAGGCATCAAGTCTGCAACTTCCAAAGCAAGTTTTGCTAGAATCAAATTCTTCTCTAAAATGTTTAATGATTTGCCAATATCGTTCCGATTCGAATATTTCTTTGATGGATTTTTCATGGATATTGCCGAACTTGTATTTTTCATATTGCGGTTTATTACCAAAAAAATAGCCGCAGGGAAAAAAGTCACCGTTGCCAGATATTTCAGAAATCAATGGAACCGCTGGACAATGATCATATTCTCTTTTACCTTTGCGTTCCATGGTTTTCCATTTCGGTATTATTTTCGTATGATCCGTGGAAAGTTTTTCAGCTTCTTTCAGTGAATTAATTACATCGTCTTGCGTATATGAATTGACATCAAATTGAACGCTACCAACAGCCTTGTTATCCACGGGTAGCGAACACTGTTTTATCACGAAATAATCAACACCAAGATCTACTGCGAGTTTGGCTTCTTTTATCATATCATCCTTCATGAGTTCAGGAACGAATACCGCTTGAAGTCCGATATCACATTTATATTTCTTGCTGTTCTTGATAGATACAATTCTTTTGATGTTGTCTACAACGACATCAAATTTATTGACTTGGTGTATTTTTTTATATCCTTCCGAATCCCCCGCCGACAAAGAAAACCGCATCCATTCGCAACAATCCAAAACCGTTTCTATTTTTTCATCGTCGTCCAATGCGATTCCACTCGTTGAAAGTGCCAGCGATAATCCCGATTGTTTGCCAATTTTTAATGCTTCGTATAGATGCGGGTTCATTGTGGGTTCGCCATCGCCAATAAAGGCAATACTTTTTACGCCTATCTCTGCCGATTCTCTTACTGATTTTAACAGCGCGTCTTTTTGTATGTATTCGTGTTTCATGTTTTGAAATTCGCCGAAGCAGAAGCGGCATCGGCAATTACAAAATTTACTCAGGCCCCAGTCGATGTGAATTGGCGCAACTCTTTCGTTGTTATCAAAGTGCCTTATAACACGATCCATATGCCAGAACAATTTCGTACTGTCCATCATGCGATTGTTTTCCATTTTCATTTCCTTTTGCTAAAGTCTAAAATCCGTTCTTTGATTGCAGTGCTTACATCCAATTCTATATCCGTGCCCGTTGTTCATATCGGAACCGCCGTGTGATCCCGCACCAACGTAGAGATCAACGTAGTTACTGATATGATTACAATGAAAACATTTTATGCCGACATCATATAGTTGCCCTCTGTACTTGTCGATTTTCGTTTTTACCTTAGAAACAACTTGCGCCGGCAAATTATTATAATTCTTGAAATCGGCAATTATGTTTTCACTTTTATTAAAATCATAACTCGTGGGAATAATAAACGGGCAGTTTTGTTTTATAAATTCCATCTTGTCAGGTATCTTGCCGCTTTCAACGTATTTTTTATATATTTCCGTGCCCGGATATGCAGACACACGAGAAAGGTTAAGTCCATATCTTATATTATTTTTCCACCAAACCAGTGCGTCCGCGAGCATTTCATATGTTTCGGCGGGATCACCGAATAATATATTGCCCTGTATGCCCATACCAACATCGTGTGCGGCGCTCAATGCGTTTTCTATTTGCGCTCTTGTAGTTTTTTTGCGCATACTGTTAAGCACGGTGTCGTTAACGTGTTCAATACCAAATGAAATATTAATACATCCCGAATCTTTCATCATTCGAAGTATAGGTTCAGTCGCTTGCGACACCCGCATTTGTGTTGTCCATTTCACATCAAACCTTTTCAATGCCGCACATATTTTTTCCAATCTTTCGGTATCCAACGATATCAATTCATCGCATATCGCAAGAATATTTATGTTGTATTTACTTTTCAACATTTCAATTTCTGTGCACAAGTTTTCAATACTTCTTTGTCTGTATTTTTTTCCTATGGGCGAAAAACAGAACGAACACCTGAATGGACAGGATCTACTGGAAATGATCGGCAACGCCCGTGGTTTATCAACTTGATAAAAATAATAACAATCACCACATAATTGTCGGTCTAAATAATTGTTTACAAGCAACCCATCATAATCTGGAAACGATATGGAATCAATGTCGGTAATAGTTTTGGCGTACACAATTTTATCTTTTATTTTTCCGCTTATTATGTCTATTATTACGTCTTCGCCTTCACCAACAACGCATTGATCACAACCGAGTTCAGCCGACATTAGTTCTGGTTCCGAACTGATTATGCCGCCGCCAACAATAATTTTAATATCGGGCTTAACCGATTTTACGTGATTAATCAATCTTTTGATTTCATGGTAATGAGAAGACAACCCGCCGATGCAAAACACTTCATTTCTACTTATTGTCGCATTCAGCCAATTTGTATAGTTGTCGCCATGAATTATCATTTGTTCGTGTTCGTTTACGAACGCAACATTGTGACCGTGCTTTCTTAGTGCGGACGATATATACGCCAACCCAAGCGGCAAATCATAAAATTCGCCCAAGTTGTTGTATCGTGTTTTGGGTGCCATTACGATAATATTCATTGTTGTTTCTTTGCCATATACCCACGCCAAAAATTAACACGTATGTCTTCTATTTCACGCCGGCTTATGTTTTTGTTTTTAACAAAAGAATTCGTGTATCTCAATTTTTCAACATCAAAATCATCGTATAGTAAATCATTCTTTATACAATTGTCATAAAGATTGGAACCAGGAATTGGTGTCAACATGATCAAATGTATCTTATCCAGATCTAATGCAATTATTAAGTCCAATGTGTTTTTTAATTGTTCGTGCGTTTCATCTGGAAATCCCATCAGAAAAAGCCCAGCAGGGTTTAATCCGATTTTCTTGATATATTCAACTTTTTCTTTTATATTGTTAAGATCAATTTTTTTGTCCACGAATTTGTTTTGGGTATTAATATCGCCAGTTTCCACACCAAGCATTAAATCGTGAAAGTTCGCTTTTTTAAGAAGATCAATCAGTTCGAAATCCAAGTTGGGCAAATCCGTTCCCGTGGGTACGGCGAAATGAAGTTTAGGAAAATCCGATATAAATATCTTACACAATTCTTTTGTTCTTTTTTTGTTGACGAAAAAATTATCGTCCTGAAATTGCACTTCTTCTATGCCGTACTTACTTACCAACCAATCCAATTCTTTTGCCACATCGTCCAAAGCTTTTGCTCTGTAATTTCTTTCGCCAGTATGATTTGGAACCGCACAATAATTACAGATGTGCGGACACCCTCTTGAGGTATTCATTATGGCATATCTACTACTTCGTAGCGGAATACCCATTGGCAAATATCCACGCCAATATTTTTGTATGTTGGCAATATCCCATGCGGGATAAGGCAGTGCATCTATCTTTTTTATATATTTTGTTTGCGGATGAATTATTATTTTGCCGTTGTCTTTATATGCCAATCCATCTATTGCCGAAACGTTTTTTCCCGAACTTAACGTATCGACAAGATCAAGAAAGCTATAATCGGCTTCGCCGAACAAAACAAAATCGACGCTATCGCAACCCAGTACGTGATACGGCAATGCCGAAGCATGGTGCCCACCCATAACCGTAATTATTTCCGAATTAAATTCTTTCGTGATCTCACACAAATGTATCGAACTTCGTGATCGACTCGATAACATACACTGTATGCCAACCAAATCTGGTTTATATTCGGACAGCACTTTTTTGTAATTGTCGAAGCTGTCGCCATAAATTATTGTGTCCCGTGATATGCGGTTGGTGTTATTAAAATCTTCAACGACCATATCATATATTTTAATATCGTACTTGCCCGTGTTTTTAATTTGTGCGGCCATATAAGCAAGACCCAGTGACGGTATGCATTCTTTTGTCTGTGTCGTGCCATCGGGTTGAACAAATACAGTTCCAGGCGGCATTACCAGTAGTATTTTTTTTATCATTTGCCAGCTTCAATTGCCGCTTTTAATTTGTTTATATCGGCATCCCTATGTTG
>JAQTSV010000021.1 GCA_028711115.1 Candidatus Omnitrophota bacterium | reverse complement strand
ACAGTCTCTTTTTCTGTGAGAGGCCTTGTCGAGTTTGCGGCAAGCTGAAGAAATCCGATTTCTGCGTGCTGTTGTTCCTGTGTTTTTGATTTATCGGGAACGTACTGAATGCAAAGCAGTTTTGGAATGCCTTTCAATTTTGCCGCTCGTAATCGATTTTCTCCACTTATGATTATTACCCTGTCAGTGTCAGTTTTCCGAACAAGGAGCGCATGAATTTGTCCGAGAAGAAGGGATACTCCAAGCTGCTCAATGTAATCCTGATCAAACTCTTTGCGCGGCTGATCTGGATCAGGGTCAATCTTGTCAACCCCGATGTATACCGCATTAGCCATTGTCCCCAAATCTTTAAATCTCATTTGTTCCCCGTTTCTATTCTTTTAATTTTTCTCGTTCCCGGTAGTTTTTACCCTGAACGATTTCGTAATCATCATGAACTTTATCATCAATCAACATTCGACACGGACTACCTTCTTGGTCTTCTAGGTGACTCATCTCAAAAACAAACGATCCGCGCTGAAGTTGAGTTTTCCGCAGCACCTGTTTATACATATAAATCGCTTCACGGCGCAAGGCTGCTGTAAAGTGGAATATTTTTAGTACGTCCCCCACTTCAATCGGGCGTCGGTTTTTATCGTAAATGTTCGGCATGTTATTTCCTCGAAATTTATGCAACAATTTTTATTAAATTTCTCTGGTAAACATGGGAAGGCTTCCCGTTTTTAATTGGTTTTCCAGTTTTTGATCGTTCGATACCGTGGTAAATGCATTGAGGTAAACTATCGTTTGATGAGAGGGGGCCAATCCATTTTATCTCATTAACCTCAATTGTATGATAATGGTCGGCTATGATCATTCCGACGCTGATCGGATTATTTTTTTCTGCATATTCTCGATATAACCTATTTTTCGATTCCTCGCAACTGAGGGTTATTTGTTTTAATCTTTCTTGGTATTCTACTTTGTTCATAAATCTCCAATCTAAAACAAGAAAGCCCGGCGGGTACTAATTCTGGGCCAGGCTTCGGTTATCAAATTTTTTATTAACATTTTATTCTTTCCAAGCATTGTTTCTACACCATTTAATACCGGTGCATAGACTACCCCCTTCGTTGACGGTTTATACTGTTTCAAATCGAGTGCTAAAACAGTATTTAATATAATAAAAAAATTGATTGTTTCCATAATTAAAATAAAACTTTACAGTAAATAATAATAGTCAAAACGATAACGACGAAATATACAATTGCCGCCCCCGGATGAATACCTCTCCCGATACTCGTGTATTTGTGATATTCGTGCCCGTACAGGTGATAGATTCCGTCTTCATCGAAAAAACCTTGTTTCATATGAAATCCTTTGATGGTTTGCCGTATTGAAATTTATCATCGCGGTTTTTCCAGAAGCATTTAACGCAATCATTTTTCGGATTGATAAAAACATTATTTCCCGGTGGTCGTTCCCGGAGTAAACATAGGCAGATTGGTCCGCGCTTGCCTTTTAGATACAGGTGGTGGCATTTTTTATTTTTCATTTTATTTACAAAAAATATTTATTAATAAATTTCCAAAACACATACTGATAACGGTGACGAGCATAAGATATGCACCGGTCGCAATAAATTCAAGGGCGCCATCAAAGATCAATTTCATTTTAACAAGCTGCCAATATTCTCATAAAACAGATTGAGTCTGTAGTATCTGTCACTGGTAATTCTTTCAGTGCTGTCATCGACCATTTTATGATAAATAGAAACCATTTGCTTAAATGTCGGTTTGTCAGTTTCCGTTATCTGTCCAGACTCAACCATCTGATCGAATACCGCACGATTCATAATGTCTGCGGTTTCGAGTAGAGATTTTCCGAGAGTGGAATTATTTGTTGCAATACTTTTTTCCAGATCGGAAATAATGCTATCGATCTCCGAGTGGAGTATTTTTATTTTGTTGAATCGCTCGATCATTTTATATATCCCTTTTTGTTTCCGGTTTGATCTAAAAACCGAACGTCAATCGTTTTGGCGGTTTGTTCGTCGAACAGTTTATTAATCCGTTTCAAGTGCTCTACCTGTTTTTTTATCTTTATGCGCCCTGATTTGTTCGGCGTCGGTCGGGTGATAATGTGGCATTTCCCAGTCACGTTTTTTAACGTAAATAAACATCATGAGATATCCGCCAGTTACGATTACGTAAAGAATGATAACAGCAATTGTCAAATCGCTCATACCGCCCCTTTCGTTTAACGTTCATCTATTGGATACCCGGAGTGGTAAATAATGGCTCCGCCCCGGTTGAGAAAACTGATTAAAAAATAAATGCCAAGTCCGGCTATCAATAATGCCGCCATTATGAGCAGAAGAAAAACAATTATTATGAATTGTAAAATCAATGTTCTCCCCTTCCCCCTGAAGCGCCTATTTTTGAGTGACCCTTGGTTTTATGGTATATTAACCCCGATGCCCGAAAACGTTTGTCTCCGTTATAGGTGCTATGGTGTCCGCTTTTAAAACCGGTCTTTTTTCCCTTGTCCCGCAGATCGGCTTTACATTTAACACAACGATCTGTGATTAAACAGTTTTCCGAACAGTATATGCAGGCTGCGCAGTTTGGATTACTCATTTTTTTTCCTCTGTGATTTATTTTTGCCTGTTTTAAATTTGCGCTCGTATTCATCCCTGTCTTTTATCAATCGGCACTCCGGGCACGTTACCTCGCGCCACTGAAACGACGATTGCAATGTAGGCACCGTTCTCCCGCAGATTGTTTCAGCGGAATCGTGCCAGATATATTTACGTTTGTGGATCACGGTTTCCCACGTACCGCTTGACCGCCACATTCGCAAGCGATTCAATGTATGTTTTCATAGCCATATCGATAAAATTCCGGTATGTACGATAATCTATCATACCCGCACGACGAAGGCGCTCGATCATTCTCAATTTCTGGCAGCATAAACGTAGTTCCATTTCATTCTCCAGGTTTGATTTAGATTAGTTCACGTTTAACATATTCGTTAAAATCAACAAGCCTTCTATTGCATCCATAAAGACATTTTTCGCAAATTTCACCAGGCTTGTTTTTTACACCGTCTCTATATAAATGGGAACATGCCGACTCTGTCCCATCTGGAGAAATAACTCGTTCCGACAAACTTAAATAACATAGACCTGATTGGTTTTCGGGGAAGCGTTTTCCCTCAATAATTCTAAATTTTTCCTGTATAGTCTCGTTTAACAAGTTTTTTGATTCTTCATTTAGTGTAGCGTTCATTGCCGGTTTGATGGTTTCAAAAAACGAATCTACATCTTCTTCCGAAAATATAAATCGTGGATTGTTTCCTTTGTAGACGCTGAAAAATATGGCGTAAACATCTTTAAATTCACGATTAGAGAATTCTATAAAATCAGGAATTGTCAAATAATTTTCTTTTGTCATGGTAAATGTTATTGTTAAAACAGTTTCTTTTGAGCACTTTTTAATATTATTTACTACGGTATCAAAAGCGTTTATTCCAGTTAGCCTATTCCAATAGGTTGAAATATGAGAATCAAGAGACACTTTTAATCTTTTAACACTGGATGATGGCGGCAATAAAAGTGCATTAGTGTTGAGGTGGAATCTATATTCATTTCCGTGCTCAATCAAATAAGGATAAAGCCATTTTACCAGTGATGGTTCTCCGCCGGTAATGTGAATTATTGCATCTTTTCCATATTTATTAACCACAGAATCGAAACATTCCTCAGACATTTCCCTTTTGCCTTTATCGTGGTTACAGTATGCACAGCTCATGTTACATTTTTCTGTAATAAAAACAGCTACACGCCTAACCGGAATGGTAATACCACTATTTATACAAGCAATGGTTTCCTGTGCACGTTTTTCGAAATCGTCCCAATACTTTGAGTGTCTCATTATTTATTTTCCCCAGTTAAGCGGAGGGGAATTTCGCCCCTCCCGTAGTCAACAGCTCTTGCCACATAGTTCAATGCGGGCCTGTTGCTTGTTGGAAACTCGAATACTAAACTGGTTGATATCAAAGCAGTTTTGCAATCGGTTTACAACGCAAAATCGAACGGGCCTGTTGACAGATGTTTTCTCAATCCTATAAACCAATTAACGATTGAGAAAATTTCAGTCAACTATTTACTCTTATCTTGCCCGATACCTCCTTGGTTAAAGTGATTTTACGTCTATAAATAAAGGTCATAAATTCTGATGTTCTACGTCCAGTATCTTCAAAAATGGTCCATTTGAGAGGACTTCCAGTCTTACCGCGCACCTTATATTCGTCTGTTTTGAGTATTTCCCTTTCGGGGAATTGACCGAAGTATAAATATTTAAAGCCACTTGAAGGTTTAGTTTTATTTTCCCCTTCGGTTACCTTATCATTTTTACCATCAATTAAATCAATGAATTTGATAACAGCTTCAAGCTGGCCCCTGTATTTTGCCTGTGCCGTCCCCCTTAGGTTGCGTACTAACGGGTGTAACTTGACCACCCACATCGCGGCCACTTTTCGTATCTGCGATACTGTGATTTCCTTTTTCATTCCCTTGTCCTTCGGCTGGTTGTTATCTCATTGATGATTTAATTTTAATTCTTTTAATTTTGCGGTTATTGTACCCCCGATGATCATCATACACATAGACCACCGAGTCCTGATCATCCGGTATAATATCAGAGATTATAGCCACGCTGCCGTGCATACTATTCGGTTGCCGCATCATCCATTCGCACGCTTTACGTGCCCGGAGAAGCGCCTGCCTGTAAGTCCCGTCGATATTTATCGGATTGAGTATACCGCTCGACCAGCTTCCAATTATTTTATACATTTTTTTACTCACCTTCCCCCGGACCGTTCCCGGCCCTGCAATTGAAGTTTATTTCTGCAATTCAATAATGAGCGTATCCATGGTTTGTACGACTAATGGGTGTTTTTGTGATCAGTTTTATATTTTTTCATGTACTCTCTCCACCTTTCCCGGTTTGCCTCACGCCATTTGCGATAATATTCACGCCGATACTCTTTTTTAGAATTGGCTTCAATGTGGAAATTAAATTTACTTTTGACGTATTTTTTCAGGTTGATAAAATATACATTTTCATTCCATCCGGTTATCCACCTGTCGCAAGAGTATCCTAATAGCCATGCCGGGTTTATTCCTATCGTGCAAAATTTTGCCAGCGTCACCCCGGTGACGGTTTTCAATTTTTCGCTTCCAGCATTTAAACCCTCGCATGTAACACCCATAGCTCTGCAAAATCCGCGCATTGAAATGTCATGTGATTTTGCCTCCCCAATGAGGAATACGATTCGTTCCCGGCACGTTGTTCCCGCCGGTTTACAGGTGCACGAGTGGCGCTTTTCCTCGCCTGAACGGTATAGGTATTTGTTACCACCGGGACACGTGCCCCAGTGGTAGGCATTTTTTCCCGATAACAACAGTGGTTTGTCTGACATTTTTTTTCCTTGAAAGTGGGGCGTTGCCGCCCCGGTGAGTTATTTACTGATTTTTTCCCATGCTTCATCAAACGTTTTTCCGACGACTGTTGATTTTCGTAATTTGCGATCATAGATAACGACCTCCCCGAGCAGGTCGTTGTTCACCCATAACTCATTCTGATCACAGTTTTCAAAATGATCCCCGGTGATCGGAGTTTCTTGCCAGTAGAGTTTCGGGTTTGTCATCATCCATGCGCCGGTTGAATCGGT
>JAQTSV010000020.1 GCA_028711115.1 Candidatus Omnitrophota bacterium | reverse complement strand
GCATGATTGTGTTTTGGTGCATCTGTTAATAAATTTATTATCATTTTTCTTTGCCTTTGCCCGCACGACGCGGGCTTTTTACGGCTGCCCTATAATTCAAGATTTTCGAGCAGCATTTCTTACAACGCCTCAGGCACCCGCCCGAAGTGTGCGATTCTTGTGACAATAATTACTATCCGGTTCGGCACTAATGTCACACTTGACAACTACAGCACCGTGACCGCACTGAGCACATTTTGGGCTGCCTGTGTTATGCGACAGTTGAGCGAGTTCCACATTATTCATAGCGGCATTCCAACCGTCCTTTGCGCAACTTTTATTGTATCGACTTTTTAAATGACGCCCTGTTATGTTCCACCATGTTTCGAATGTCATGCCGCTACTCCAATCAAATTTTAGAGCGAAATTTCGTATAACGTCAGACGCTACCCGACGTTTTCAATGGGCCCTTTGGGCCGAGGGCTGTAATCAGCCCGATGCGGGTAGCGTTTGTTGGCAGAAGTTAAAATTTTTACCGCATTCATAAGATAAGTTGCGGACTCTCGGAAACATTCAATTGTATCTAATAACTCTGCCGGTATTTCGTAAGTCGAATACGTATGTTCACAAGCTAAACAATGGCGTCTTCTTCTAATGCTGTGAAACCCAAGTTGCAATGATGGCCTAGAGTCGGAAACTATAACCTTGTTTCGATTACACTTCGGACAAACGGAATAACCACCATCTTCTTTTCTTTTTGACATAGCAACTTATTCTATAAATCAATAAAAAATTTTTATTTTTGCCAACGGGCCTCGACTATACGCAGTTCTGTTGTGCTTTGACAACAGAATTGAGGCGCGTTGCTATTTCATGAAAATTATATTCTCGAAACATTACCACCGCACCGTAAAAACACTTTCGTAGCTCATCCTCAAGCGCCGCAGTATAGTCGATGTTGGTGGTTGGTTTTTGGCCTTCCGAAACTGCTGCGCGAACAGTCTTTAATGCCTCGAAATCGATACCATAAGAACATATTTTTCGTAGCACTTCTAGTGCGTCGCTAACTTTCAAAGCGCCTCCAAATTAAAAGGACAAAAACTTGACACCAACGGCCCTCGACTATACGCAGTGCTGCTTTTGCAAAGCTGCATTGAGGCGCGTTGCCAATTTTGAAAAATCCACATCCTCGAACAGCACTGGGCTTTCGTCTTCGAGAAACTGCATCAGCCCTTCACGAAGCGCCGCCGTATAGTCGATGTTAGAAGATGCGGAGGGAGCGGATTCCTCTGTATTTGAGGCGCACGGCGGGTAATTAAACTTACCATACGACTCGAAACACTCCACCTTTAAAGAACATTCTTTTTTATCGCACGGCATTTGCGCCTCCTATAATTCGTTCCGGAGCGACCGGAGTTTCTTCTAACGTGTCGCTCAATCTGCGCTGGCCTGCTTTGAGGCTGGCGTAGTTGAGCTGTTAGCTGACTGTTCGACCGCTTCCAATATTTTATTTGGCGCGACCGCTTTGTCTGGTAAAAAATTAATGATACTTGACCGAGACAGCCCTACCAAAACTTTTCCCCAGTCCGCTTCAGTCAACATTACAATACCGGGAAAGCGTGGATCTCGCATCGTATTTAAATAAATGTCGTTTTGCATAACAATCTTTCTTAATTTAGCGCCAACTACAATTCTCAAAAGGTCGAATTGCAGCTAACGTATTAGCATAAAAGACGTTTCAATGTGCCGACAGGCCGTAACGAAGTGGAGCTTTTATGCTTTGTTGTGCGAACGTTTTTGGCGATACCTTAATTTTATTTTCAGAAAGGCAATCGCTTATTTCTACTAACTGCTTTTTTGCGTTATCTAACTGAACAACAGAAGCTGCCTTGGCGCTGTCAATATCTGAATATTTTCCATACTGTAATTGTTCCAAAGAAATAATTGATCCATTCCAACTGCGTATCCAGACAGTAGTTTCAACTCTGTATGATATAGGGCACAATGATGCATATGTGAACTTCTGTTCAATAGTGGCCGTGTCCTTAAAACTGCAAGACAGTATTATTAAGATCACTGATACAAAAGCCAATTTCATTGATATTGCCTTTCTGAAACTACATTCAAAGGAGCCAAAAATTTTGTACAACGTTTACGCAAAGGAAGCTGTATGGCCCTTTGCAGAACAAGAACCATGAAAATTACAATTATTCTCGGGACCGCGATCTTCGCATGGCTTATCACTTTCGCAGGGCCATATTGCTACCTTGCGTTGTTGCAAGGGGCGCTTCGCCCGAACTGTTTTGCGGCGATCAGCGGATTTCAGAGGGCGGCGAACCATGCCGGGAGATATGCCTTCGCCAACTTTAATTTCGTACCCGATACAGCCATTCGCTTTTTCCCACCGCATTCCGAATTTGAGATAATCACCAGACATAACTTTGCCAGATGAAGGATATTCGTATTTAAGCATAGCCGCCATCCTATTTATATGGTTCCGCCGCAAAATTGCGTGCAACGGTTTAGCAAGGCGGAAGTTTACCCGCGATTACTTTACCGCATACAGAACACCGTAATTGACTGAATTCAGCCTCAAACCATGCAGAACTGCCGCATTGTGGGCATCGCGGGTAAATTTGGGTTGAGTCTTCGAACCCGCCTTGCTGTGTTAGCGGCTGTGCCGATGTTTCAATAGCGTTCTGCGGCGCGTTCGCTTTCCCGACCTGATACGATGTGTAAATGTACAACGGAAGAAGCAAAACGACGACAAGGCTTAACCCGAACAACCCCCCCGTGAGCGGAGCTGCACTTTTGTTTGTTGAACCAGCTACCGGACCTAAAACAAGCATCATTAAATAAATAAAATTACCGGGATGAATTTTAGCTCCGTAAATAAACAAACGATAGAAATTTTTCATAAGTTACTTTCTATGCGCCGCCTACAATAGATTGATTTCTACGTTGGCATTGACGCTAACGTCACGACGCATGTACGCTGCGGCGCTTTGGCTGTTGCGTACTGCGTTTGTTGTTTTTTGTTTTGCCAGCTTCCTTATTTATCTGGCTGGCCGTAAAATGTATGGAGAATCCACACGCATGTGCCTTTGCTGACAATTCATCAATTTTCGTATTGTCATCCATGAGACATTCACCAAGTTCTTTTAACGCTTTCCCGTGATTATAAAACGGATTTTTCATATTTGCCTTTCGGCCAGCCCTATAGTTTCAAGCTGGCAAAATTGAAAACAACGTTTACGCAATGGCCGATGCGCCGCTTTGGGCGTTTTGGCCTTGCGGTGTTGTTGGATGTAAATTTGCGCCTTCCGCAATGTCTGCGGTTGGCGGACTTGGGAGCGGCATCCAATGTGAAACTGCTCCAATGTCGCATTCGTAATCATCGCCGCTTTGATCATCCCAAACCATGTGCTCGTGATTAAATACGAGAATGGCAACCTCTCTGCGGTAATAAACAAGGCACGGTACTTGAGAATACCGCTGCTTCGGATCTCTGTCGGGCAATCTTTCGTTCGTTTTTATCCACATAGCCAACCGCCTATCTGTAAATGTTTTCGCGCAAATTTATTTTCACCAACGGTTTAGCAAACGGATGAAGTAATGCGCTAACCACGATGACCTATCCGTCCAAGCCAAACGCCTATTAACAAGCAAAGTATTCCGATTACACAGGTGTCAAGCATTATTTCACTCCTTTGTTTGTTGTAAGATGTAAACCGCTCTTCCTACAGTTATTACGCCAGATCCAGCCGGTAGATTACAGGGTCTACTACCACGACTCAATATTTAGTGACCTCCACTGAGGCGCAAGCTATAATTTCAAAAGAGCGGTTTTATTTCTTACAACGTCAGCGCACGGCTGACAGTTGCGATCTATAATCGTTACAAGCTTCGGAAAGAGCAATAAGCACCGAATGCTCACAAGCATGGTCGTCTAACCAAAGCCTTGACAAATTTTCCATATGTTTGATAGCGATTTCAGCCTGCGTCGTGTTAGAAGATGCGGAGGGAGCGGATCCCTTATTCATAGCATGTATGATTCCATTTATACCCTCGGCAATGCACTGTAGTTTCTGACTACCGCTATCGTTTGGTAAAAAAATTATCGGTTGTATCATACTGCCTCCAATTCGTTCCGGAGCGACCGGAGTTTATTCTAACGTTTGATGCATGTATGCTGTGTGGGGCACGCCGCACCTTGCGAGCTACGGACGATACGGATAAACCGATACGCAGGAGTGCCATCCACATGCCCCACATTGCATACTGCATTTGTTGTAAGATGTAAAAGTGGTTTCCATAGTGCATTTTGCGGCAACTACGCGACTCGAACGCTCTAAGGTGTGTGCTACCCAGTGCAATACTTTCGGCACCTTGCTCAATGTTCGCTGCCGCAAAAACTATTACCACAAAAACCACCTTTATTTCTTATAACGGGTTAGCCAACGTGTGCTGGTTTGCCCGGAACTTTGTTACATTGATGACTGTAACCGAAGCCGTTATTGCCTGGAATAGAATACGTTCCTTCGCCGTTACAGTCCATTAAATCCAATGCAAAACTATCTTTAATAGTACAATCGTAAACAGACCATTTTAACCGCGCATGAGGGCAAACTTGCGCACTTGGCTTGTTATGCGATAGTTGAGCGAGTACAAATGATTTCAGAGTTTGCCACGCCTCTCGCTGCTGCGCACTACCGGGAAAGCAGGGAGCTTCGTCTATAATGTCAATAGCTACTTTTATATCCACGGCAAACTCCTATAGTAAATCTCTTGTAGCGAAATTTTGCATAACGGCCCCGCGCACAGCCGATCGTTTTAATGTCGGCTTGCGCGTGTTAGCCGATAGTTTTGAAAACTACCTTGATTTTCTTTCGCCCGCCCGACGCTGGTACTCCGAATACATAGCATCGTCAACAGGCTTAAAGTATTTATCATGGAAATATTTATCCATATCGGCAATAAACTTACGGTTTCTTTCGGCTTCGTAATCGTCCATAATGTTGCTCCTTTGCGGGCGAACTATATATAAAAAAGGTTTTCAAAATTTTGGCTAACGGCCCTCGACTATACGCAGTGCTGCTTTTGCAAAGCTGCATTGAGGCGCGTTGCCAATTTTGAAAAATCCACATCCTCGAACAGCACTGGGCTTTCGTCTTCGAGAAACTGCATCAGCCCTTCACGAAGCGCCGCCGTATAGTCGATGTTAGAAGATGCGGAGGGAGCGGATTCCTCTGTATTTGAGGCGCACGGCGGGTAATTAAACTTACCATACGACTCGAAACACTCCACCTTTAAAGAACATTCTTTTTTATCGCACGGCATTTGCGCCTCCTATAATTCGTTCCGGAGCGACCGGAGTTTCTTCTAACGTGCTCGCAAAAGTAAGCTGTATGCCGCCCCACATAGCTGGATAATGCACACCTACACCGACACAGGTCTAACGCCCATTACCTACCCAACTGTTTGAGCGGCATATTGCTTGCTTTGCGTGTTATGTGAATGTAAAGGAGCCTTCCATAATCTCAGCGCGTAACTTGCGGACCGTTTCATCCCATACCGCCGTCGTGTTTAATTTGGCCCGGTTCCATCTCCGGTTCATCGGTTTTGTTAACGCGCCTATAATCACAAAAGGCTCCTTTATTTCCACATAACTACTCGTTATACGAAACAATATTAATATACTATATTGCCTCACTCCAATCAACATCTAATGCAGTATTTTTTATATATTTTCGCATCTCAAGTATTCTTCCCTTTATAAGCCGTCTGGATATTTCTGAAACAGAAAAACCCTTTTTGGGGTGTGATATGCACCCTGCAGCCCTTGATTCATTTACAAGTATTTCTCGTAATTTTTCCTCCATCCAAACGGCTTCAGGATTTTTTTTGTAAGGTGTCTTTTTGTTCGCCATAATAGTAATTTAATATATTGTATTCAAATATGCAATCTTTTTCTTACTCCACCAAAATATTTTTACTTATCTCCAGCCCGATCTCTTCCC
>JAQTSV010000019.1 GCA_028711115.1 Candidatus Omnitrophota bacterium | reverse complement strand
TTTGTAATAAACTCCATCGCTGAAAGTAAATATTCTTTGACACCCACAATGCGGGCAATAAATACCGTTTTTCCAACGCATTGTTTTAAGATGTTTCAATGCCGCTTTTTCTGTAGGAAATGCCTTGTTCAATTCAGATAGATTAGAGAAAGTTTTCATTGTTATGTTCCTTATTTTATCTACTATAAAAATAAGGATAAAAAATGGGTCAGTCAAGTAGTTAATATTGAGAAGTTTCTGTAACACATTGCCATATAACGAGTTATGAGTATAAAAATAAATTATTTAGCTGTGATTCTAAAAGTGGGTCTATTTGGTATATAATTACCATATTTTATTGTCATACCAGAGCATTGTTATTTTTTGCTACTTCACAGTGGAGCATTACCTTTGCTTTTTTTAAAGTAATCAACCGAATGTCTTCATATATTCTAATATCGGTATTCTCTTTCAGTAATTCAACAACTGCAATAAGGTCATTATATTCCTGTTCGAGTTTTTCTATGTTCCCGGTACCATCAGGATATGTCCCCTTCTCTCCGAATCGGTTTATTTTAGATGCTGCCTGAATGACTTCAGCACATTCTTCTTGCAATGTTTGTAATAAATGTTCTTTAAGATTCATTTATCGTTTGCCTTATCCTGCTATGATTCTTTTTCTTCCCGCATGAAATGGCTTATGTGATATACTTGATTTTTCTTTTAGATGATGTGGGCAATATCCATAAAAACCACGAGTGATGTTGCAATTAAAACATAGTATGCGATATCCATCTTTGGGAAAGCCTCTCTTAATTAAGTCTTTATATACATTTTTTTTACCAATCTTTCGTCTATGTATCGCACCATCATTTTTCGTATGGTCAATAGTTAAAAATTCTATTATAGTTTCTCCACAACACTCGCATTTACCTCCATAAGCATTTATAACTGCTTGCTTTGCTTTTCTATCTGATTCTTTTTTTTGAGCAAGAATACGTATCCGGTTTTTTCTATAATAACTCTTTCTCTGTTTTCTTATCTTTTTAACATTTATGCGATAGTAATTTCCGTCTTTCTCTGACTTACTTTTTCTTAATCCATCGCCACCACGAATAATTGAATTATGAATTCCTGTCCATTTTGCTCTACATTTGTTTGAACAAAAATAAGTTTTATGTCTGCTTTTTTTATGATTTGAGAGATAATCTAATTTTTCTTTTTTGCACATTTCACATATTATCCGAATGCGCATAGGTGGTCTGCCATGTTTCCGAACATATCTTTCCCTTGCAGAGCACCGTAGACATCTTTTAGGCTTTCCATGCCCTGTTAGTTTTTTACCACAACTTATACACTTATTTTTTTGCATATTAAAATTTCTTCCCAATCGATCCTATTATTAGGAAATTTAGATTCATAATTCCTTCTAAAAAAAGATTTTCTTTCTTTTCTATTAACGGTTTCACCTTTAAATAGATCATCATGAATTGTCTCGGTTAATGTCCAAGCTCGAATTCGATAAACAGTTTTAAATCCAATGTTTTCCAATAGTCTTACCGTGTTATCGCACAATGGTACACGTTGCCCCTTGCGATAGAAGTCCTTTACTACGATCGCCATGTGCCCATCTTTTTTCAATATCTTCCAGCACTCGATATATACCTGCTTCATCGCTTCCCAATAGGTTTCACCTTTTTCTTTTCCAAGCTGCCCTTCGGATTTACCATACGTTCCGGTAAGATTTTTGTCTTTCGCTCTTTTTGGATCTCGGTACAATCCACCTCGCTTTTTAGGATCATCTGAACCGATTGAATCTTCAAATGGTGGACTGGTTATTGCTGCGTCAACTCCCTTCAAACTGCCAATATTATTTTTATTCTCTGGTAAAACATAATCTTTTTTCATTCTGCTTTTTGATTCGTTTGCATCATAAGTGTGCTTGCCTTTATCTCCACTATGAATTACATTCGCTTTATTTTCGTTAAATGGTGGAGAAGATATTATTCCCTCTACTCCTTTATCTTTTAATCTGGCTATTTGCCCAACGGTCCTACCGTATTTCTGGTCAGTATCCTGGCTTGATGCTTCAGCCGATCTACCTGATTGCTGACCTGCTTTCTTCGCTGGCTTTGTATTTAATCCTCCCGCTCCGGTAGATATGTCTGCATAAGCTGGTGACGTGAGAATAGCATTTATGTCTCCATCTTTAAGATTAGATATATTGTCTTTACTGAAATGTTTATCTTCGTAAACAGTGTCTACCATCCGCTTATAAACACCTTTACGTTTCTTTTCATTATGATAACCTCTTTTTGCTATACCTCTTCCACCCTGAGTCTGTCCATAAGGTGAACTTGATACCACAACTTCGGATTGCTCGGTAATCAGCTTGCTCAGTTGTCTACTGTCTCCCTGTAGAATAACAGGAATAATTCGTTGTGTTGCCTCAAACATTTTCCGGTGCTTCTCAATGTTTTCTTTGGTTAGCTTTACAAATTTCTCTTCGAGTTCGTTGCCGATACATCGATATCCTAACATTGTGCCCATGATCAATGTAGTTCCGATTCCGGCGAATGGATCCACAACGATTGAACCCTTTTTTATCATTTTCTTTTCTTCCATGAACTCGAAGATCCGCCTACAGAGTCCAATTGCCATCTTTGCCGGATGTGCGAATGCTGCCGGCACATAAAATGGTTTGTTGCTTTCTTTATAGCATCCATACCAATCTAACCATTTTATATCAGACATTTGGATGCTCCCTGACCTGCAAATCTATTGGAAATGAATTAATGTCTCTAAATGTATGTGGATAGTTTGCTTGTGATAGTTGTTTCATGAAAAATGGTACTCCAAATGCTTTACATTGATGTCTAATGCTCCATGCCCATTCCATATTCATCGAACGTGCCGCTTTTCCGCTTTCACCTCCTACTATTACCCAGCTAATTCCTTCCATTGCTTGAGTTTGAATCGGTTTATCAAATCCATAGGGCTTTGATAAGTTTAACTCTCCAATCAAAGGTTCCGCTGAGATAAATCTTATTTGAGCTGGAGTAGCCAATAAAGACGGTATTCGTTTATCAGCTTGCTCTTGATTCTCTATTGACGTTCCTAACCAGACATTATGATAATCTATGTTACGGTTTCTCTTGTCCGCCATCCAGTTCGCAAACTCCAGCATACGGTCTGGTCTTTTTGTGAGAATTTGAAATGTATGTTCAGGGCAGTCGAACATTGTATCCCATACTTTTTCAATGAAATAAAAAGATACTCCTTCATGGAATAAATCACTTGTAGAGCATACAAATATCTTTCTCGGCTTCTTCCAATGTATCGGTATTTGCAAGCGATTATTATGCAGACGAATGACCTCAAAAGGAGTAGAGTATTGCTCTGGCATAGCTTTATCAGCATGATAAGCCTTATACCGTTTATCGTGTAATTGTTTTGCATAGCAGTTTTTACAGCCCGCTGAAATCTTGCTACAACCAGTAATCGGATTCCAGGTTGAATCGGTCCACGAGATTCCTGTTTTACTTCCCATTATTCTTGCCTTTCATCTGAAGGGTTTTCATCGTATTTATTATAACCACATCCTTGATAATGTGATGGATAATCTAAGTTTAGTAAATATTCATTTTTAACATAATCAAGGGCATAATATTTCTCTGGGGGATAAGGAAATATTACACACATAATTGGCTTATCGAGTTTATGAACCGCACACCTCCCGGTACCATCTTCATGCGGTATGAGTCTCGTGCATCGATAATGATATTTCCAAAGAGGATCACAATTTCTGCCCAGATGTCTCACTCGCTTTTCATAAAGGAATATAAGATTCTTTGCTACTAAATCCCCTTTAAATTTTCTATCTTCAACTTCCTTTGGGCTTATATTTAAAACTAAATCTCGGCAACACTTACCACAGCCAAAACATTTCCTTTCCTTAATCGATCTCATTTGAACTCCAGCTCACTCTGCGATGCTTCAATCTCTTTCCATGCTTTCGCCAATGGTAACGTACCTGCAATTGTTAGTCTGTCTTCCCTTAAACACTTTTTGACAAATAATATTTTCTTAATATCTGAATGAGTGCAGAATTTCCGACCTGCTCTATTCGTTTTTAATTCTATAAGTTCCTCCGCATTCCAATATCTAATTACATATACTTCAAGACCAGTTATTTTGCTGGCTTGATTCAGTGTATAATGTATTTTAGGATTAAATGCTACTTTTGGCATTTATATCATCCTGATATTGGTCTACCGCCTTTATGATATCCTCGAATTCCGTGTTGAATACACTTTGGTCAAAGAGGGATAGATTCATCCGCCTTGCAAATTCTTTTCTCACTGCATTTTGTGTTTTTATCACGGTAATTGAGTGCTTCACCAGAAGGCTGAAGGTTTCTTTATAATCGTTCCAGCTATTTGCTTTCTTATAGCCTCCGCCTGGATTCGCTATCGGTGCTTTAAAATCAATCCTTGCTACTTCGATATACTTTCTCAATACCCGCCTACTTTTTAATCCATATTTATCAATTAAATATTTATAGGTGAACAATTTACCATCCTCAGATGATAATATCTCTCCGAGTACGTTTGCAAGGATGTTTTGATCAATGCCTTTTGATTCGATATCTCGTTTTACCTTCGATTGTCGTTGCATATCTTTTTCTCTTTATATATTTATATTTGAGTGCTCGTTTATCATAACATTCTTTGCAGGTCGCTGGTGCATCAGGATTTTCTCTCTTTAACAATCTTCTCCATTTGTTAAATACTTCTATAGCTTTGTCTTTACCGCAGTATCTACAATGAAGGATTTTCATATTCCTATCTTATGAGTCTGTTTATATTTGCTCCATTCATTCATATCCATGTCACCTTTTGCAGCATTACAGCGCATGTGCGATGCCTGTATATTCCTTTTTTCAGTCTTACCTCCTTTAATTATCGGAACTATATGATCAGGAACTACTGGATTCTTTTTATCCGACAGATCCATAAATAAACTACAAAGAGGACATATTCCGCCAAGCTCCATATATGACTCAGCCACCCATTCTTTTGGTACTGGCTTCCGTTTTTCCGGCTTTACTCCGGGTACTGTGTTCTTCTTTAGAAATATCTTACATTGCCTCTTAACTTCGTCTAAACCTTGCTCTATCGCCTCTCCATCAAGAAAGTCCTGTATTTTTTTCCCGTTGATCATATATTCATCTCTTTCTCCATGTCAATTTATGGACAGAGTACTCTGGAAGTTCCTTAATCCCTAATCTTATAGGCATCATAATTATTTCTAAATCATCGATTATAAATAAGTGTTTGCTCATCGGTGTTCCATAGACGTGTTTTACTTCTTTTATATCATTTATCGTCGCAACGTTCAATAATTTTTCAACATAGTTCGGATTAAAATACGCTAAACCTATTTGGATTTTATGATTTTGCCAATCATACTCTTTTTTACCTGTAGCCACATATCCTGACCCATCACAAATTTTACAGGTCTCTGGCTCTTTAGAATCATCTTTTGACCAAATACTTCCAGTCCCCTGACAATTCGTGCATTGAGTTTCAACATCAGTCAATGGTACTTGTTTCAGAAGTTCGGATATATTTTCTACCTTATAGATTATAGGACTCTGGAAAAGCCCTTCTACTTTTTCATATAGAGATACTATGTCAGGATAATTAGGATTGGATTCGTATGTCTTTAAAAGTTTACTCACTGGAATTTTTATAGCAATGTGCCCATTTGAAGCAAATACATGTTCTTCAATTAACACTGGCTTCATCAGTGCTTGCCGGC
This sequence comes from Candidatus Omnitrophota bacterium, assembly GCA_028711115.1. Taxonomy (GTDB): domain Bacteria; phylum Omnitrophota; class Gorgyraeia; order Velamenicoccales; family JABMQK01; genus JAQTSV01. The sequence continues at coordinate 415 of JAQTSV010000019.1, read as the reverse complement.
AATCATCATCGCTCAAAAATTCTGGTATTATTTCATCATAAGTTTTCATTGGCTTTATCCTTTTCATTGTTTTCAAATACATTTAATTTGTAAACCTCAGTGAGCAGGATGGCAAATCTATTCTTTAGGTCTTCTGCACATTTCTTTGTTTCTTCATCGGGTTTTTCATGCGCAGTTTCTCCGAGATAGATTCCTAACGCCATTGTTAATGTTAATAATTCATATTGTGTAAACATATAGCTATCCGCCTTTCATCATTATTTCTTCAACTTCTTGGATTACTTGTGGTGCAAATAAATGTAATATTGCTTTCCAGTGTGGTTCTTTATCCGGATCCAAATAACCTTTGCCCTTGAGAATATCGGCTATCTTTCTCTTTGTATCTTCTGAAGCGCAGCGAATAAACTTTTCTACG
>JAQTSV010000018.1 GCA_028711115.1 Candidatus Omnitrophota bacterium | reverse complement strand
AAGGAGGAAAATTAGATAGACAGAAACGATATTATTTTAGAAATTATAAGAGATTATAACAAAGTCTTGTTGCAATTAATTATTATGCTTACTAGTTGTGATTGCCAGAAAGAAAAATATTTTATGAACGATAGTGGCACAACGGGGGCTATAATTTTAGAGCAGCTTTTTAGAGAAGAAAAAAAGCCCGCCAATAAGACGGGCTTGTGAAGTGAGAAGGTTATCCTTGAACCATATTTAGCCATCTGCGGTTGGGATGATATATATCTATTCTTTTCGTTCTTTTCATTTTATTTACCTCCATTTTTTTGCATTTTTTTAATTTCTTTTTCTAGTTTCAAGTTCCTTACAATAGTTTCTCGAAGATCTTGCTCTCGAGCCAACCCTTCCTTAATATAATACTCAGCAATCTCGGTCATCGTAAGATTGCACTCGGCGGATTTAACCTTCAGTTTCCGCCAGAGTTCCATATCAAGAGTTATGGTTTTGGTGCTACGTTTCATTGTTTTCTCCTTTCTGATATCCTCATCAGTGCAAGTATTGCTTGCAGACCAGGCAAAGCGCCTGGTTTCGGAGTTATATTTTTTCGATTTTGGGAGAATCGCTGTAACCCCAAAATCGATTAAAAGCATCGATCAAAATATGTGAGTGTGTTGCAGAGGAATAATCATCATACTGGTTATTATCAATCCACAACAACTTTTTTCCTTTTTTGGTTTGATAACTAGGAAAATATCCATTATCGATTCTTTGTTTTACCATTCTTTCTTTTTTCATATATCTCTCCTTTCTTATATCTTCATCAGTAAATCAGTCTTGATAATTTACGAGAAAATTTTCGGCTTCTTTCTTTGTTCTAAAGAGCATTTCTTGGGGATACTCTTCAGCGTTGTCTTTTTTTCCAACGCCTTTTCCAATCCTCTCGAAAATTCTCCAGCATTTTCTGTAACTGCCATTAACAATACCATAATCTCTTTTGATAATAAATTTTTTCATTTCTTTACTCCCTTTATTTAGCCATCCTGCTTTTTCTGATTTTTAATCCGTTTTCGCTTACTACAGTTCCTTCGCCCTTGATGGGTTGACGAAGGAAATCATTACCCCACATTTTCTCAACGTGTGCATTGCATTCTGCATAAGTCCCTGAAAAGATTATTTTGCATCCTTCTTTTTTATCCCGTGGGATTACGTACCATTTCATTTCATTTACCTCCATTCTTTCTTTCCTCCTGCGGTAGGTCGCTACCCTTTTTTACTAATATTAGTATATCAGGTTTTTGGGGTTTTGTCAAGTAATTTTTTGAAAAAAAAGGTGAAAAATATGCAAAAAATTGAATTTATAGCAAGTTTGCCGCCAATACAAAGTGCGATTAATATAGACGGGCAGGGGAACGGAGCAAGAATAAAACTGGATATTCCTGCAAGCGAATTGGCAAGAGTGATTGAATTGCAAAGCTATATTGGGGAGAGTTTTAAAGTAACAATAGAGAGAGTTGATTAAAATGCCAGGTTCGACAGGTTCGACAAAAAAACAGAGATTTCTGAAGGCATTCAGATTGACAAAATGCAATATCAGTAAGGCTTGCGAGGCAATCAATATCAATAGACAAACCTACTATAACTGGCTCGAAAAAGACCCGAAATTTGCCGGAGCGGTTCGAGAAATAGAAGATAGCCTCACTGATAATATCGAGAACGCTTTGTTTCGCAAGGCTGAACTGGGACACGAACGGGCTATGGAATTCTATCTCGTCAACCGCAAGAAGGACAAATATAGCAATACCAACAAGACCGAGCTTACAGGAACAGGCGGATCACCGCTTACATTTATTATCGAAAAATCTTATCCGAAACCAGAGGACAATGGAAAAACAAGTTAAACTAACCGAAAAACAAACCCAATGCTGGGACGCCTTCTGGAACCCTGCTATTACCAGTATTCTTTATGGAGGGGCGTTAGGTGGTGGAAAAACATTTATAGGTTGCCTTTTGTTGTTTTATTACGCCAATTGGGCAATAGAAGAATACAAAATATCCCTTACAAAGTATCCCATTCCATTAGGATTTATGGGGCGTAACCGTGCCGTCGACTTTACCAAGACAACTTTGGAACTATGGAAAAGGATTATACCGCAAGACCAATATTATATTCGAGACCAGCCAAAAGAAATAATTATACAGGACAAAATCAAATATCATTTTGGCGGATTAGACAGGGAAGAAGATGTGTCGAAATTTAGCAGTGCGGAATACGCAATTATTTTCATCGACCAGGCCGAAGAATGCGATAGGGATAAATTGGCAATGTTAAGATCAAGGAAAAGGCTCGTAATAAATAGCAAAGAATTACTCTATAAGGAATTATTTACCGCAAATCCAAGAAACTGCTGGCTGAAAGACGAGTTTGTTTTGGGGAATGACCCCAAAAAAGTCTATATTCCTGCCTTGCCGAAAGAAAATCCCTACCTTCCAAAAAACTATCTTGACAGTGTCCAAGAGGCGTTTAAACATAGACCAGAGCAATTATTAGCATTCCTCGAAGGTAGTTGGGATAGTCTGGAAGGTGCAGACATTGTTATCAAGGATATTTGGTTGCGAGATGCTTCAAACGTCGTCAAGACTTATGTAGGCAGACCTAAACGGGTGTTCGGGGTTGATGTAGCCAGATTTGGGGATGATACTACAGTTTGCTACTGTTTGGACGGGACAGACATAGAAAGTGAGCTTATCTTCGGGCAGAAGGATACGATGTATACCGCTGGAAAGATACATATTTGGGCAATGGAGAAGAAACCAGACCTTATCGGTATAGATGTAATCGGGTTAGGAGCAGGGGTAGCGGATAGACTCCGAGAAATGGGAGACAAAATATTAGAGGTCAATAGTGCAGAAAAGGCAGGGGAGGAAGAAAAATATTACAATCTACGAGCCGAAATGTGGTGGAATATGGGCAGAAGATTTTCCGAGAAGGACATTAAACTTACCTGGAAAGATGCAGAATTGCATCGAGAATTATCTGCCGTATCTTATTTAATTCGGAATGGGAAAATACTAATTGAGCCAAAAGACAAAATCAAAGAAAGATTGGGCAGGAGTCCAGATAAGGCAGATGCATACATTATAGGGTTGCACGCTCTCGACAACGCAGTTATAGAAGAAAATTTTGATTGGGAAGAAGAAGATTTTAGGGGGAAATGCAGTCCGTATGTAGGACTATAGAAGATATTAGAGGGGTGGAAAGAGATGAAAATATTTGAGCGAAAAAACTGTAGTCAAAACCAAAGGGGAAGTTTTGCGGGATTATGTTACAGAAAGATTAGAGATAGGTAAGGATTTCTGGACACCTTATCAAGAAATATGGCGGGGCATTAGAGAAGAATATATCGGGCAGTTAAATGAGAGCAAGGAAGAGTGGCAGGGTAATTTTATCATCCCTACAGTCAAGAAGATTGTCCGCAACCTATCTTCAATGTATATTGAAATGTTGCTTTCTAAAGGAGCAGAAAGCTTTGATTTAGAACCAGGAGAAGAAAGCGACAAACAAAATGCAGAAAATCTACGCCTGAAAATTATTTATGACCTGCGGACTTTAGAAATAGAACGCAAAATACTTCCTATCATCCAGAACTTTGTCCTGTATGGCTATGCGGTGGCTTATGTCCCCTGGAGACATAGCGTAGAGAAGATGCGGACAGGCAAGAATACCGTGAAAGAGGTAGTGACCTTTGACAGTCCAGACCTTGAATGTGCCGACATCTTTAATCTCTATTCTGACCCTACCTGCAAAGATATGTCCAGCTGGAAAATTTATATCAAAACAGACGTTCCTATCCAATACCTCAAGCAGAAAGAAAAAGAAAAGGTATTTTTCAATGTCAACGAACTTAAAAGCTCAGTAAGTGAAGGCGTAGATGTAGTTGACCTAATGGAATATCACGGACTAGTCCCCAAGAAGCTAATAGAGGGACAGATGGATGACCTCACTGAAGCCGACCCCTTTGAAGATGATTACATACAGGCAATTATTGTAGTTGCCAATAATGATGTGGTTATCAGGGCAACCTCTTATCCTTACTGGTGCAATAATATCTTTGTTGCCTTCGTAAATGACCACAGTGCGGATGAAATAGCAGGCATAGGAGTAGGGGAAGATATTAGAACCCTTGCTCCAATGTTGACTAATTTATATAACAAATTAACAGATTGTGTAAATCTTGTTACTAACCCTGCCTATGAATTAGTAGTGAATCGTTATTTAGGTAGGGGGCAGACCCTACTTACCCGACCAGGAAGAATATTCCCAGTAAAAGAATTAAACTCAATTAGAGAGATAGACACTACAACTCAAGCAAGTTCACTCCAATTAATACCGCAACTAATTAGTATGATTAACGGAATTATTGAAGAAGTGACTGGGGCTACTCCACAAATTATGCCTACTGGGAATAGAAAAGATGTCCACTCTACCGCAACGGGTCTTGCGATGATGACTGAGCGATCTATGCAGCCTATAAACAGCAAAGTTAAGTTTTATTTAGAGCCTGCCTTTAGAAAAATATTAGAAATTATATATAGGCACAATATTCAATACTTTAAGAGAGCCAATGCAGTCAGGATATTAGGGGGGAAGAAGGCAAGAGAACTTAATCTATCTGAACTCACCAGAGCCGACATTATGCTAAAAGGCAACCCTGATTTTATACCGACTGGCATATCAGGATTTATGGAAAGACAAATTGAGATCAGGAACTTGCTTGACTTTATGAAAATAGGGGCTAATGCAATGATACCTGCAATGGAAAAAGATCTAATGGGTAATGAACAACCTATTTATGGAGAAGACGGGAAACCTGCTATGAAACCCTTTGTAAATCTTACAGAGATAGTGAGAAGAATAGCAGAATTGTTTAAATTTAAGGATATAGAAAAGTTAATCCCAGAAGAAGAAACGCCTAAATTACCTCAACCGCAAAGACAGAATCCTCAAGGGCAATCCGCCATAAGCAACTCTCGGCTTGGTATGCAGGCAAGACCCACCCCTGTCTTGCCTGCTGGCGGAAACTTTTTAAGCAGAACAGGCGGGCAAGTCCCGCAATAAAGGGGTGAAAGGGGAATAAATGTCAGATAAAGAATTAACTAAAGAAGAAGAGCAATTAAGTATATCCGCTCAAGACGCACACGACTTGATCGAGATGTGTAAAACCAAAGGTTGGAAATTTTTAGAGGAATTTTACTTTAAAGCGAGGTTAAAACAATGTAAAGATTATTTATATAACGATAAGAACAACGACCCAGTAATGATAAGAGCAAAGGTAATGATGATGGATTTTATAGAAACTATGCTAAATGAAATTACTATGCAAGTTGAGATTGGGTTAGAAAATGAAAAAGAATTAATAAGGCGTAAAGAGAAGAAAAAGAAATAGTTTAATCAACGAGAGTCTAAAGGGGAATATTAAACAAAAGGAGTTTACTAAATGGTTAAAGATGACAAGAACTTAAAGACAGACCCTTCGGGACAATCTGACACTGAAGCTGTCAATCAAGATCCAATAGATGTAAACGCACCTATTACACTGGAACAAGCTCAACAAGCTATGGAAGCAGAAGAAGGCAATATTGAAGCGTCAATCACTAAAGAGAAGATTGAGAAGGACAAGGCACTTGCGCCTGATTTACAGGAACTAAAGAAAGAACAATTAAAGAAGAAGCAGGAAATTAAAGAAGCGAAAGAAGAAATAACTGAAGAAATTGAGGCTGAAACACCTGAAGAACCGAGTAAGTTTGCTGGTAAAAGCGAAACAGAAAGACTTAAGATCTATAAGGATATGGAAGCTGGTTATACTAAATTAAGTCAAAAAGCAAAGGAATTAGAACAGAAGATTAAGGATTTAGAAGTAGTTAACGCTAAAATAGAGGAATATGAAAAAAACGCTATTATTAGCGAACAAAAAACTATCCAATCTAAACTGCCCGAATACCCTCCCGATGAACTTTACTATGAAGACCCCATTAAGTATAACAAGCAGATTAAAGCCTATAATGATGCAGTATTAAATGCTGCTATTTCGCCTATCTACGGACAGACTTATAGCTATGAGAAGAATAAGGTTATCAATAACTTAAAGGAAAGAACCAAAGGAAAAATCATCCCTTATTCTGAAGTAGAAACTGAAGTAGAAACTCGCCTAAAACAAAATCCTGCCTTATTTGACCAGCATAAATTAAAAGCAAGAGAAGTAATGTATAACGAGATTGTCGCTGAAAGATTGCCTGAAAAGATAGAAGAAATTGAGAAAAAAGCTGTTGAGAAAGCAAGAAAGGAGTCTCAAGAAGAAGAACAAGACTTGAGCAATAGTCAAGTAATGTCTTCTGATATCACGACTCAACGTAGAGAGAGTAAGCCAGTTGATTTTGAAGAACAGCTTAACAGCGGCGTAGATCCTCAAAAGATTAAAGAGGCAATTAAAAAGAAATATAGAAT
>JAQTSV010000017.1 GCA_028711115.1 Candidatus Omnitrophota bacterium | reverse complement strand
CGCAGGAATTCTTAATGTATTCCAGAGAGTTCCCTTCAACAAACGGTCAGATATACGATGAGATAAAATACGGCAAACCAGGGCTGTCAGGTTATGGCAAAATGAACCTTTTCAGGCCGGATGCCATTCAGGAAATGAATTATAACGCAGGTTGCCATTCATGTAACCCGCAAGGAAACGTAAAACTTTGCCCTAAGACAGATATTATAACCCTTCATTATCACTACCCAGGATTAGCTTACAGGCTTAGAAAGAACAGGTATATAGCTGGCCGTTTATCTGACATAAACAAACAGATGGGATGGGGCGTACATCACACATGGGCAGAAAAGAAAGTAATAGCAGACTTTGAGGAAGCTATGAAACACCTTGTAAAAGTAGTTTAATATCCCGCCTTTTTAACCAATTCCCTGATCTTTGCAAGACTCGATACCTTTGAGTTATTCATTGTGATATTCTCTCTTAGCTTCTGTGATCCTGTAATCTCAGGGTACTTTGTTGTAATAATGTCAATAAGCGGATATATGATATAAAAGTCTTTTGTCTCAACCGTCCTCTGTACTTCTTCCGGTGATACAAGGTATTCCATTTCCCGTTCATAGGCAAAAGGATTTATGTTATTTATTTTCGTGTCCTTATTGCCATATTTCTGGACCAGAACCTTTGCCAGATCGGATATGTAAAAACAATCCATTTTAGGCACAAATACCTCACCCCTATCGCTTAACTCCATTGCCTTAAAAGTGGCTTTTACCGCATCTTTTACCGTTATAAAAAACCGCTTCATGTTATCCCCTGTTATGGAAATAGAGTTATTTTCTGCTATCTGTTTGATCCATATAGGTACAACAGAGCCGGAAGATCCGAATATATTGCCTGACCGGATGCTTATAAAGTCTGTATTTAAGGTCTGGTTATTTGCTTCTATGAACAGGGATTCGGCAATAGACTTTGTTTTCCCATATAAGCATACGGGGTGACAGCTCTTGTCCGATGATATATTCACACAAACCTTAACATCATTTTCTATACAGGCATTTATGACATTTATCGCACCCATTATGTTTGTCCTTACAGCCTCAATCGGTTGTCTTTCGCAGATTATGACATGCTTTAATGCAGCAGTATGAAAAACATAGTCAGCACCGACACACGCATCTTTGATTGATTTTGCATCCCTTATGTCACCAATTATAAACTTAATTCTTTTATCATTCAGCTTAACACGCATGGCAACCTGTAAAGATTCATTACGACTGAATATCCTTACTTCTTTTGCCCCTTTGTCCAGAATTTGCCTTGTTATCTCAATCCCCCAGGTCCCGGCTCCGCCTGTTATTGTGCAAATGCTGTTTTTAAATCTGGTTGTCATATTTTAAGGTTTTAAAGTTTTCTATACAGTTCTTCGACATATCCCGGCCTTGCCCAAAAAGGGAACCTGTAAACAAGCTTCCGGTAAGGTTTATGAATATCTATCACTCTGAAGCTGTTCTGTTCATGGTTGACACTTAAAAACAATTCAGCACAATCGCTTTTCATGTAATTAACAGCTTCGTCTTTACTCATTTCCGTAAGACTGTCCATATTGACCATAAGATCAAAACGCCCTTTTGGAACCTTTTCAAAGTCGCTTACATGAAGCACCTTTAGACAGTCTTTATATATCTTATCGAAAGGATCTTTGTCACCGGAAAAGACTATCTCACGTTCCGGCAGGTTCCTTGCAAGGAAATAAGCCTGACACGCATTAACCCTGGCAAGATCAATGATCGTATAATCTTTATAACCTACCCGATCAAGAAAATAACCCAGTAATCCTAGCCCGGCCCCTATTTCAATGATTCTGGTGTTTCGATCAGGGAAAGTGTCAATAATCCTTTTCAGTAACAGTAGATAATAACAATGTCTGGCAGTTATAAGTCCGAAATGAGTATGCAATCCTTCATTCTTGTTACCCTGAAAGATAGGCATTGGAAAACTGATCTTCATTTCGTTCTGAATCCTTCTCATTAGCTCAGAAGTATGACACCAAGGTTCATCCAAATCTATATTTACTATCGGTTTGGCATTAACAGCACCTTCGGGATTTTGCAATCCTCTGACACCAACGGCCTCAGCAAGTTTCAATAGTGCTTCCCTGTCATCCGGTGTTATGGTTATCCCGAAAAAGCCGAAAATAAGCTTGTTATTTGCCATATCCTCAAGGCTCTTTGCATTAATTTCAACCTCTGCACTCTGAGACTTGATCCAATTCCACATTTCACCAGGATTCTCATTCTCTGAGTTACGTTTGAGAACAGCCAGAATCCTTGTTACGATATATTCAATATAATCATTCATATAACTCTTATATCCGGGAACATGATGATATACTTTCCTTTATACTGATTTTTCAGGGAATTCATTATATAATCTTTGAAGTTATGAGCAAGGATTATCATGTAATCAATCTTTTCGCTTTTCAGAACGTCCCTGCTTACAACCTCTAATCCTGTTCCTGGCACAAACTTACCCTGCTTGAAAGGTGTGTCGTCAATAATGAACTTTATGGTTGAATAATTTAATCCGCAACTGTTTAAGAATACACACCCTTTTGCAGCAGCCCCGAAACAAGCTATTGACGCATCCTGTTCCGATAGTTCTGCGATGAAGTCTCTGAATTTATTTATCTTTTCATACGTCCTTTCGCCCCAAAGCTTATAATATTCCTCAGTAAGTGTCTTTTCCAAGTTAAGGAATGAGGCTACCGAACTGTCTATTGTCAGTCTTATATCGCTTGTATCTTTACAGCTCAATACCCTGAGTGTGCCGGAATGAATATCATAAAAAGAGACATTGAAAATTGTCATCTTTTCCTGACTAAGTAAATTAATGATGTTCTGAAGCAGGTAATAGAAGATATGTTCATGGTACACCTGATCGTAATTATCATTGAGCAATGTAGTTAGCAGATAAGGGAATTCCAGACACCAGATACCGTCATCTTTCAGGTTGTTGTATATTCCCCGTACAAATGACCGGATCGGTAAGGTATGCTGAAATACGTTTGTGCTGGTTATCAGGTCTGCCTTGCCTTCCAGAACGAAATCCTCATCAAAGAATTTATTTATGTATGCTATTCCGGCCTTTTCGTTTATCTCTATAAAGCTTTTTGAAGCATCAATATTTACATAATTAAGATCAGGATATTGCTTGCGGAACTCTATTAATAGGCTTCCGTCATTGCCTCCTACATCTAAAACGGTCTGTCCAGCTTTGAATTCGATATATTCATTCAGATAAACAGACATTTCCCTGCAATGGTCCAGAAATGGCTTGTTGACACCCGATTGATAGGTATAGTTTAAAAACAGTTTATCCTTATTAACTATCTCAGTAAGGCAGGTCAGCTTGCTTTGCCGGAATAACTGAACAGATAACGGGAATGTCTTACAGTTCAATGATTCTTCCCTTGTGGCACAAAGGTTATTGACCAATGGCACATTTCCTAGGTTAAGGAATTCAAAAGCATCATCACTACCCGAGATAGGACACTTTTTCAGTTTCATCTTTTAAAGTTAGTTTTTGGATTAAAAAATCTGTTTGTCGCTGATACGTTGACGAATGTTCCCGCACAGGTAAGCTTCATATATAACTGCCTGTTTCGTTCAGTAGGTACAGCGTTTTTCTTATAGTCCGACACCGGATGAAACTGGTGAATGACAAAAGGATCGTCAATATGTTTTTGGAACATGGGCTTACGGGCTATCCTTATTAACAGCTCACAGTCATCATAGGCAAAGCCATGAGCATAGCGTTCATCGAATCCCGACAGTTCTTCCAGGTCTTTTCTTGGCATTGCACAGCAGAAATAGTTGAATCCGGGCCTGTAAACCGAATGATTATACCAGCAGTTATCCCCGTCTTTCCAAGGATTTACAAAACCCTCAAATTTACCTACCGATTTCTTTATAAACTCCCCTGTAAAGTTCTTTGCTTTGTTAATCTTATTATGCAACGAATCAGTATCTTTCTCAGTCATAGAATAACAGCCGAATGAAAGATATGTATTCTTACGCATGTTATCCAGAGTGGAACCTACTATATCGCCTACGTGAAGGTTCTCAGGATTTTGTATTATCACTATGTCACCTGTAACATAGTTGAATCCTATGTTAAATGTTATGACGGGACATGACCAGGATTTTCTTTTGAATTCTTGAGTGACAGGGATCACATAAACAGGGATTTTATACTTTGCCGGAAGATCGTCAATTCTTTCAGGCTCACTACTGCAATCGTCAACAATAATTACCTCAATATCCCGGTCTTTATTGTAATATTCAATAGAATTCAGGGTATTGATCAATGACCGTCTGCGGTTGTAATATGCGAGTACCAGACTTACCTTCATGCTAACAATGAATGAACAAGCTTTTATTTATATATACTGCCCTCAGTCCTTTTTCAGCGCAACGCATGGCACATTCTTCAGCGAACAATCCGTCAGATTCAAATACATCATGCCGGAACCCGACTTCTTTTGCAATGCCGATCTTTGTAATGAAAGATCCCATATCTACAAAATTCACTTTAAGTTGAGCAAAAAGTGTAGCATAATTAAGGTGACTGTGAATTGTATCGCAATAGACCATTCCTACATCAGCGACACACTCTTTAAGCATGTACTCCACATACTTCGGGATATAAATATTATCATCGTTGGTAAAAAGAACAAAATCATTCGGATCGGCCTGTAACTGTTCCAGCATATAACGTCTTAAAAGGAATCCCCATTTTCCAAGTGTTTTAGGATGCTCATATAATGATATTCTTAAATCTGAGTGTTGAGCCACAACGTCCCTCACTTCCTGTATTGCAGGTCCGTCATGTGCTACTATCATTTGCCAGTTAGGGTTTGACTGTATCTTAAACAGTCTTATCAGGATAGCCAAAGGCTCATACCTGTTAAATACGGTTACAATGACATAAAGTTTCATATCTTTTTCAATTATGAACCAAGAGTGGTCGGTTAATCTTTATAACTTCCAATCCCCTTCTTTTACAATAAGCTACTGCCTCCATAGCGAAAAGTCCGTCTGCTTCAGACCTTGTTATCCGGTTGAATCCTATTTCCTGAGCTAATTTAAGTTCTGTTATGTAGGCCCCTAAATCTATCCAGTTCACTTCCGGCTTTGATCGCATAAGCTGATAGTGAAATGGATGATGCAGGAAATCAAAATATAAAAATCCGGTGTTTCTTTTTACTTCTGTCATTACCTGTTCTATGAATGAAGGTACGTAATAGTTGTCAGCATTAGTCATCAGCACAAAGTCACCTTTTTTGCCATTAAGAAGCTGAAGGGCTACTTGTCTGTTTTCATTGCCCCAATTACCTACCCTTGTTTCGGTTTCAATGAATAGTATCTGAGGCTCCTTGTTTTTATACAAAGCCACAACGTCCTTAACTTCTTTTGAAGCCGGACCGTCATGTATTATGGTTAGCTGAAAATCCTGGTTTGACTGACAGATAAAGGAATCTATGTGTATGCGAAGAAATATTGGCTTCTTATACGCAACGGATATTATATGTAACATTCATACTAAGTTGAGGTTTTATCAAGCAATTTCTTATTAACCTGAATACTATAATAAAGGTTAATTACTGAGAGTACAACAAATGCAATAATGCCAATCTTTACAAAATTGGCTAATCCCGGCTTATCGTTAAAAAGACTGTGCATGGATCTTAGGCATTAACCAGGAATACTTTGAAATGTCCGCTTATCGGAAGTGCGTTACCATCTTCATCTTCCCATGTGACAAGCTTATTCGGGCCTTCAGTACCATGAATGACCATCCTTCCTTTTGGTATGACATGATTGCCCCATTTTGTTATAGAATTCCGTGATACACCTTCGGCCCTTATCCGTTCTTCAGCTTCATAGAGTGCATCAATAGATATTCCTTCAAACAATGTGTGTTTAACAGGCTCCATTGCCGGATCATTCTTCTTTTCAAGACCAGAAGATACGGTTTTTTCGATGACCTCATCTGCTTTTGCAGGTTTCGGACCCGTTGTCTTTATCGGTCCTATCTTTTCACTTGCAAGCTCGTTTCTGGCTTCCTCAAGCTTGTTAAACATAGTTTTTGCCTCTTCTTCAAGCTCGGCCTGATATTTCTTGTAGGTGTCGCTGGCTTCTTTCTGAACCTGTTTGAATTTCAGATCCGGCTTGTCTTTTTTAAGCTTTGCCAAGATTTCCTGATAAGTCATGCTGTATTCGGGATGCTGTGATTTTATCAGTTTAAGTGTACTTTCGTAGTCCATGATAGTTATTTTTTGATTAATAGATTCGATTTAACTCTTTGGAAATATTGTTTTTTGTTTCCCTTGTCAATAAATACAAGTCCGGCAATGATTACAAAGGGTGAGATCCACCAGTTAAAGACATTGGCATAGAAACCCTCATCCTTATTTGCCCTTAAATAGACGATGCCCGATATTGCAAACATCACTATAAAGTAAAATATGAGAACCAGAAATATCATTTCAGTATTATTAATCCTGTTGCAACGCCTGTACTTATAATAAACACTTT
>JAQTSV010000016.1 GCA_028711115.1 Candidatus Omnitrophota bacterium | reverse complement strand
CTCAAAAAAAGAGCCTAAATCCCGCCTTATTTCAAATTGACCGACCCTCTCCAAGGGTGTATTATATCCCCGTAGTCCACAAAGGGGTATTAATGAGAATCTGGGACCTCCCGCCAAGAAAATTATGCCGTAACCATCTCCTGGGTGAACACAGGGAGCTCCACGCCATCTGGTCTGTCCTGACACGCCATAAGAAAGGATATTCCCGCCATCCTGAGACATTAAGGTGGAAGGGCAGGTTAAAGGCGCTGTATTCAAGGCACAAGGAGCTCATAGCGGAGTTTAAAAGGCGGGGTTACAGGCATTACAGCCCCCTTGATCCGAGGCTGGCGATAGGGAAGGGGACGCAGACGCAATTCGTCAATCCGGTCAACGAGCAGGTCAGGATCTTAAGAAGAAAGAACTGCGGATGCAAGGTCCAAAGGCATTAAAATGAAAAAGGTCATCACCTACGTAGCGCTTACATTCCTTCTTAGCTCCGCCGGCTATTACCTGATAATCAATAGTAAAGCTTTAGGCCTGAGCCCGGCCTTGCTGATGTTATACCTTATGTGGTGTCCCGGGATCTCGGGCATGGCCACCTCGCTTATATATGAAAAGAGCCTCTCAGGCATCGGCTGGAAACCGGGCAACCTGCGCTGGCTGGGATTGGGGTATTTCCTGCCAATCTGCTACGCGGCCGTCGCTTACGGGATCATCTGGCTGTCCGGCTTCGGCGGCATCAACCACGATTACCGTTTTAACGCGTTTAACCTCATCGTTATAGGCACGGTAATTAACGTGGCGTTCGCGGCAGGGGAGGAGATAGGCTGGCGCGGGTTCATGCTGCCCCAGCTGTATAAGTTCAAGAGCTTTACGGCGTCCTGCCTGATCACCGGCATAGTATGGGCGGTCTGGCATTTCCCGCTTATCATAAGCGGCATATACCTGGCAAAGATGCCGATGGGTTCACAGCTTTTGCTCCTGGTGGTAACGGTCACCGCGATGACCTTCTCGATCGGGTGGCTAAGGCTGAAATCAGGCAGTGTCTGGCCGGCAGTCCTGATGCACGCAAGCCATAACCTTTATATCCAGAGGTTATTCGACCCGCTTACGACCGAAACAGGCCCGATGTCCAAGTATATGACAGGCGAATCCGGTATCGTTTTAACAGTGATCTTTATCGGGTTGGCGTTGGTTTTTTGGAGTCAAAGAGGGCGGCTTCCTAACGGAAGAGAGTCAAAATAATCATAACCCTCTGCAACAGTTATAATTGTTGCAGAGGGTTTTTGTTAGGAGTAGAATAAATCCTAACGGAGTGTTCCAAAGTGATACGTCTTAGCGGCAGAGGAGAGCTCCAAGGCTTACCTGAACGCGTTTCGGTACCTGTCCGAGCATTAAAAGGCAGGGAATTAATGTGTTATATGAAAGCTAGGTTTATGAAATGTATACATTAATAATTAGACGTAATGTTTTCTGCTCTCAGTTCGGCTTAAAAGGATGGGCTGAAGAAGATTACAAAAAGCCCATCTTATTCAATCTAAAGGGGGCTGTAGCTAAGATATTTTTAGACAAAGCCGTCCCAGCTCAACGTCATGATTTTTATTTCTCTACTTTACTTAAATTCGAATTACGTTTTTCAAAAGTAGATCATGAGTGGATTATTGCGTTAAAATCTAAAGGAGATAAATCTTATAGGCTTGCGATAGAAATTTACGATATATTCAAGGAAATGTATGAAAAACTAGAAGCAGGATTGAGAGTGTTCGGAGGAACTAAGAATCTATTTTGGCTTCCCTTCTCCCCATATGAAGAATTTTTTAGCGATTGGTTTGGGGGCGTTAAATGGGAAATAGAAGGAAAAGCAACCGGGATATTTTCTCCTAAGATACCGAAATCTCGAAAACTTTTTGATCTTTATAAGTCTGGGCAGTTAATAACTCCTGCGAAATGGGAGAAAGTTCAACAAGGAATTAATCGGCGGTTACCAACAAAAGATATTTTGCAACTTTATCAAATATGGTCAAAAATGGCTTATAATGAAAGAAGATTTGCAGTTATAGAAGCGGCGATTCTTATAGAGAAAATACTAAAATGTTATGCGCTAGAAATTCTTAAAAATAAGGGTTTCAGCAATAGCAAGATTAAAAATCTTCAAGATGAACTAAGTTTCAACGTAGTATTAAATTTAATTCTCCCTTTGAGTATAAGCAAGAGTGAGTCTAAAAAATTGTTGAATCATATATCTAAATTAGACGAATTAAGAAAAGTGAGGAATGCTATTGTGCATGATGATTTGCCAGATGAAGAAATTGATAATAAAATTATGCAAACAGCAATTGAATCGGGGATTTTTATATTTCGTTATATTGATGCTAAGACAATTAAGGGGCTCAAGGAAGGGGATAGGGCGTGATAAAAAGATGCAAAAAGTGCAAGGTCCCGCTGGAGGGGTTTATGCATAAATGGATTGCGGCCAAGTTGTTCGGAATACAACCCTCCGAAAAAGACCCAGAGTTGTGTAATAAGTGCGAAGATAGCGAATTAGTGATAGATTTAATAGAGGTAGAAAAAGCTAAGGCGAGACAGAAAAACCCACACCTCAAAAAATACAATAGTAAGCTAAAAGAACTTTTGAAAACGGAAATAACTTCTAAAGATAATTTTATTAATTGGATTACCGGATTATCCGGCGGGGCGCTTCTTTTTATTTACGCTCAAGATAAACAATTAATTGATATTGGAGAGTTGCTATTTTGGGCAGGAATAACATTTTTATTCGCAATTATGTCGGCGATTTTTTTTAAGATGCTTCTTAGGGTGAGTTATGGTTCATTACGGTTAGAAGTAAAGTTGTTGCGCATTTTATTGGAAGGGTATGAATTTAGAAGAGCTGCGATTGAAGAGAATAGTAAGTTGGGTGAAGTATGTAAAGAGACTGAGGAAAATCTCAAGCGAAATAATCAAGAGAGCTTAGAAGTGCTAGATCCTAAGCATAAGGGAAAAACTATAAAATGGAGTGTTATTGGATATAATGCATTGGATATATTTTATTGGTTAACAATAGGTTTGTTTTTTTCAGGTTTTGTTTGTATGGGGATACGGTTTTTTACCTGTAGTATTTGAAGGGAACGGGTTGTGATGGAAAAAATTATCGGGCGAGCGGAAAATTTAAGGGATTTGGTAGGTTACCAGGAAGGCTCGGTCGTAAGCAAGGAGGTAATAAAAAAGGATATAGGCACGGTAACCCTTTTTGCCTTTGACAAGGGGCAGGGGCTGAGCGAACACACCGCGCCGTTCGATGCCCTGGTTTATGTCTTTGACGGCGAAGTGGAGATCATGATCTCCGGCGCGCCGCACCATTTAAAGGCAGGCGAGATCATCATAATGCCCGCTAATAAGCCGCACGCTTTAAAAGCGATAGAGCGTTTCAAGATGATGCTGGTTATGATTAGGGCCTAAAAATAAAGCGCGAAGGGGAATAATAGTAGAGTGATCCAAAGTGGCACGTCCTCAAAATCAATATTCGTTGCCAATAATAAATAATAGGAGTAAGATAAATAAACATAAAAGATAGTGTATTTAATATATATTAATATCTAATGACAGCAAAGGAGGAGCTATGAAATATATTTATGTTGATAACTTTAGAGGATTTTCCGATGCATTTATACCCTTAAAAGATGTTAATTTTTTTGTTGGCGAAAATAGTACTGGAAAAACATCTATACTAACACTGATTAATATATTGTCTAAGCATCAATTTTGGTTTCAACAAGATTTTAATATAGCTGAATCACCATTAGGTAACTTTAATGATATCGTTAGTGTTGAATCTAAAGATCGTTCTTACTTTAAGATTGGCATTCTTGATTATCCTGATACGCCTCTTTCTGAAAAGAATGCGCACTTGGCTGATATCTATCTTATCAAATTTACCGAATACTCTGGTCGTCCAATCATTTCCGAATATAGTTACATCTTTAAAAATAATGAGATAAACGTTGCCGTCTCCAAAAAAAATATCTTTTACAAAGTAACACCGTTACCTCCCCTTGAAAAAATACAAGGTGCGATTCCTGGTATTTATAAAAAATGGCTAAAGTGGCAGGGCAGTACTAAAGGGTTTAGAAAGCTTAAAGAAAAAATTTCAGTAAGAGACGGGTACCTATTTTTTCTTAAGATCATAATTGATAATGAGATGGGAAAAAGAAAAACCGTATCTTCGAAAAAGGGAATAGAATTTCCGATGTCTGGATATCCAATGAACTTGAAATGGTTTGGCCCTATTCGCAGTAAGTCTCAACGTACATATGATCAATTAAAAATGGATTTTTCGCCGGAAGGTGGGCATACTCCCTACGTCATTAGAAAAATCTTACGTAGCAAAAAAGAGGTGCTCAAGTTTAAAAGATTTATAAGATCTGCCGGGGAAAAGGGTGGTTTGTTCGCGTCACTTGCAGTAAAGGAATTTGGAAATTTTGCTGATTCACCATTTGAACTGGACGTAATTCTCGCTAAAAAACCGTTAAATATAAATAACGTTGGTTATGGTATCTCACAATGCCTTCCATTACTTGTTGAGTTTTTTTCTATGCAAAAAGATTCTCAGATGGCGATTCAACAACCTGAAATTCATCTACATCCAAAAGCACATGCTATGATAGGCGAAATGTTGTATTATTTTGCAGAGAAAGAAGATAAGAAATTTTATGTGGAAACACATAGCGATTACATAATTGATAGATTTCGCATGAACAGAAGTAAAAATAAAATCTCCAAGGTTAGCGCCCAGGTTTTATTTTTTGAACGAAAAGCGGGTGAAAATCAAGTATACTCAATTGAAATAGACAAAAATGGACAGTATTCAAAAGAGCAACCAAGAACATTTAAAGAGTTTTTTCTTAAAGAAGAGCTGTCTCTCCTTAACCTGAACTAAAATATGTGCATACTTATTGACACATGTATAATTTCAAGTGTTTTCAATAGCACCGAAGCCACCCATTCTACATATAAGCCTATTAAGGATTGGATACTGGGTGATATGGGAAAGCTTGTTTATGGAGGATCCACTTATGCAGAAGAGATCAAGCCTTTAAGAAGATACGTAAGAATAATTAATATTTTAGATAAAATAAGGAAGGTAGTAAAAGTAGATGATAGGCGTGTTGATACTGAAGAAAAATGGGTAAAAACAAAAACACCAAAGCGTTTTGATGACCCTCATTTAATCGCTATTATTACTATATCCGAATGCATGCTAATAGGAACGAAAGATATTGCGGCATTACCTTATTTGGTAGATAGAAAATATTACAGAGGTAAAATCAAATCTCCAAAATTTTACACGGGGTATCGTCATAGAGGATTACTTGACAAAAGAAATGTGCCCACTAAATACAGATACCAAATCAAATATGGTAAACGTTTGACACGAAAAAACATAGAAGATGAAATAAAGGATTGCCTACCATAAGATTATCAGTTATTAGTGTCGCCCCCGGCTACTTATAATCCCCCCTAAAAAATCTTGACACCCACACAAATGTGTGGTATATTCCTGCCTATGAAACCTCATGTAGAATTAACCGCCAAGCAAGAGAAGGTCCTGAAATTTATCCGTGAGAGAGTGGGGGAGAGACTGCCTCCGACCATAAGGGAGATAGCAGGGGAGATGGGTTTTTCCTCGACCGGCACGGTCAGGGACTATCTCGAGGCGCTCCGTAAGAAGGGTTACCTCAAGCGCGAAAATAACAAATCCCGGGCCATAAAATTGCTGGATAACGGCGCCGGCATCCCGGTGATCGGCAGTACCAAAAATATGGGACGTGTTAAAAGAGGACAGGTTAAGAAAACAGGTTAATAGGGGGGGATAGGTAAAATGGAACGTAAAGGTATCGTGACATTCAAGGGAAACCCGGTAACTTTGGTGGGGGAAGAGGTAAAAGTCGGCCAAAAGGCGCCGGATTTTAAGGCATTGGCCGCGGATTTAAGCGAAACAGGGCTTGATGCTTTTAAGGGCAAAGTAAAGCTTATCGCATCGGTGCCGTCTTTGGATACACCTGTCTGTGACCTCCAGATCAAGCGCTTTAACGATGAAGCCTCAAAAATCTCCAAGGACGTGGCAATAATTTTCATCAGTATGGACTTGCCGTTTGCCCAGAAGCGGTTTTGCCAGGAATATGAGATAAATAAGGTCAAGACGCTATCAGACCACAGGGACGCAAGTTTTGGGGTCAATTACGGGGTCCTGATAAAGGAATTGCGGCTGCTTGCCAGGGCGATCTTCATAGTAGACAAGGACGACAAGGTCACATACGTGGAATACGTCAAGGAGCTCGGCTCAGAGCCCGATTACGAGGGAGCCCTGAAAGCCCTTAGCGCCAGTATCGCATAGTTAGGTATATTCAGGGAAATAGCCCGAAATAGAGGCATTCAGGCCTAGATTTTGGGCTATTTTCATGCCTTAGCCAACCTTAAAAACCATCCAGAAGCACAAACCTACGGTGAAGGGAAAGACTTATCCACAGCTTATTCCGTGTGCTCACGTACTTAACATAAGATATATTATAGGACGTTGAGCTTGAGAGCAAACGGGGCTAAAAAGACGCTGGATTTTGGCTTTTAAGGTAAAGATTTATCGGGGATTT
>JAQTSV010000015.1:1724-7347 GCA_028711115.1 Candidatus Omnitrophota bacterium | reverse complement strand
CATCGACTAAATTCTTAATGTCTTTACCGGCAGGACATTCAAGGGCGTGAAGCTTAATGTCTTTTGCCCATTCTTCTTTGGCTTTGGCAATTACATTGTCAGCCGTTTCGTTTGCCGTTAGCTTCACAAGTTGCTCAATTTCTTTGTCTGTCATACAACATTCCTTTAGTGAGTATATCGTTAGTTTAGTCTAATTCCATCATTACTGAATCTATTGCCACATTAACTTGGTTATAAAAATCACGTCTATCAAGAATATCATCGTAGTCTTTTAATCTGGTTGCCCCTGTGCTTATCTTTTGGGCAAGACTGTCAAATACAAGATAATTCGCAACATCTTTAGGAATGAGATTTCTTGATGGATATTTTTTAACAATATCCTCCCGTTTCCAACCCGGAAACAAAAGACCGTCTGCCTTCTTTTTTAAATCATCCTTCTGTTTGTAAAAATCTTCCACTTTTTTGATAAAGTCCGAAGGGTCGTCTGTATCATCTACTCTCATATTCCTTATCACGGAATGTTCACTGTCTTTAATAAAAGGATAAACCCACTCAGCCATAGGGCCTGAATATGGCGCACGCGCAGCTATTGCCGCTAAACCCAAAGTCCCGTCAACTGTTCTCGCTATATCATCTTTGTATTTCTTTTCACCGTCCTTATCGACCGCGCCTGTTATACCGTTATAAAGTAAAGAGCCAAGGTCTATTGACAAAGATGTAATTTGCTCTCCTATATCAACAAAAGGATTCCCTGTATTGAACCGGCCAAACCTTTTTCCTTCGACTGCCGCTCTTATTCCAGATTCTACTACCCCCCCTATAATATTGCCTCCGGGCGCAAGGCTGGCTACATTCCTGATTGTGTCAACCGAGGTATCAGACACTACTTCCTCTAAGTCTTTCGTAGAACGCCATATCCCGAAATAATTAAGGACTGGTATAATTCCGTTCTGGATTGCCCATCGGATAGTATTTTTCCACAAGGCCACTGTAATCGCACTTGCTAAAATAGAACCTGCTGATTTGGCGTATTTAAGTTTATCTTCTTTGGTCTTTTCGCTTTTGCCATATTCATTGGCAGCCCTCAGTGCAACATTATACTGAGCTTCTCTGGCCGAACGAAACATTAAGATGCTTCTTGCAAGAACATTCCGGCTTGACCCTAATTTAGAGCGATTCAAAAAAGACCAAGCAGGCTGATTCCTTCTGGTTAAAAATTCCGCTCTTTTATTTACAGCCTCTCTGTATTCAGGTGTGCCTTCCTGTAAACCTGTCGTATTTCTAACTTCATTCTCAGCCCAAATATGAATATTGCCAATAGCTTGTATATCACCGTAAAGCAACCCCTTAGTTCCGTAATCCACTAATGGAGTTTTGTCGAATAGTAAATATAACCCAGTACTCTCCGCCGCCGCTGCGCCAAGCTCTATATTATATCTGCCTAAATGCCATCTCTGCCAGAAAAACGGTTGCTCTTTCATCCAATCTATTCTGTCAGTAGTTATGGGAACTGGCGAAGATAAATACTTAACGTCTATGCCTTCTGTTGCCGCTGGTAACGAACCAACCTGTGCGCCGATTGTACTTAATCTCAAACTAAGCGTGCTTTGCGCCCAATAATTAAGGAATTTTTGTCCGTACAAATTAACTATGTCTTTATCTGTTTTTGTTTTCTGATAACTTTCAACTAAATCTACTAATGTGTTCATTTCATCTTCGTATCCGGCTTTAATAACAGCGTCTTGCCATTTCTTATCAGACAACAAAGTTCGGGCATTACGCATAGGTATAGCCATTCCAGCAAGTTTTGCGTCAAGCTGTAGTCCGTTCAAAAAAGCTTCCCTGAAAGGTATAATTTTAAATGTTTCCCTTCCTCCTGTAATTGGCTGATAACGTCCCTCGTCCTCTATTGAAACAGAAGTCTCGGATTTTGTACCCCTTACTTTTCTATGAAATTTTCTGCTCGTAGGATAGTAATTTTCATCCTTAGCGGGTTCGTATCCGTTCAATAGTTTGTGCGTTTCATTTATAGAAGGCTGTTGGACTTGAAGGTTTACTTCCTTAAAAACATTCCGCCAACTTTTAAGATTATCTGGTATCATTGCTATAATTTGGTTTATTTCATCGGTAGTAGGCAACGGTATCGTAGTATTCCCGAAAGCAATATTTTCAGACTGATACAGTCTCCTCATATTATTAGAGTTAAGACTGTTCATATATAGACCAAGTGCATCCTCCATTGTTATTTTTACTGTTTTGCCGCCGATAGAAACCTGAATATCATCACCAAGGACTGTCCACTCTTTGTCGGTTAAATTGTATTGCTTTTGCACATTCTGGGCTATTTCTCTGGCTTGAATAAAAACGCCTATCTCTTTGTTTTCGCCTTCCCACAGGTCAGTTACTAACAGTTTAAAAGTTTCGTTATCGGGATTGGCACTGGTTATTCTTTCAACTAAAGTATCTGAATGGGCAGACGATAAATAAAATACATCCTTAACTGCCTTTCCTATAGACATTTTTCTCGGTGAAACAGTGTCAATATCATCCTGCAACTTTAATGCTTTAGGTGAAGGTCTAATTTCAGATATTGAAGCATCCCTCTTATCCCTTAAATCTTCCGCACCCATTCTGGTAATTATCTTATTTTTAAGTTCGTGCTGACGGGTAATATACTTTAAATGCTGCTGGATTCCTCTTATATCATCGGCGACCATATCAGCAGCACTAACCTTCTCAAGTCTTTTTAATTCATTTAATCTACTTTCAGGTATTTTTAATAGTGCTTCGACATCTGCGTTCAAAGAAGTTATTTCACCGGATAGCTCGCCGCCGAGTTTATTTACATATTCGGCAAGTGATTTTATATCAGCTTCTTTGTCTGCGGATAGTTTAACTAAATCAACCCTGTCCATTATGCTTAATATTCGCTGTCTGGGTATTTCTTCTAATTTACCAAGCTGGGTCTTACCAAACCGATAATCACTTCTGATTTGATTCCAAGTCTCTTTAAGACCTTTAATGGCCGCCCTTTGGTCTTGCTTTTGGAGGTATTCGTCTATTTGGTCTGCAAGTTTATCCAGCCCCTTATCCGTTTTTACACCTATCGCCCTGAGTGTAAATTTATACTGCTCTTCATCTGGCACAAATGCCTGTATTAACTCAACCGCAGTCCTTATCCTTTGCGTTTTTTCAGTGTGCTTATCTTTTAATTTTAAAATATCAGCTTTGCCTTTTTCAACTGCTTCGTCTTTGCCTTCCTTATAAGCGTGCCTATAAACCTCTTTGGATATAACAGAAGCCTTTTTCATTACAGCTTTAAGAGCATCTGATTCGACTACTTTCGGTTCGGTTACTTTACTCTGTCCGGTAGCCATTCTAATTCTTGATTTAACATTTTCAATATCAACAGCAAGCTCAGACCTTGTTAGAGAGAGTTTTCGTTCGGGAGTTTCTTTTATTTCCTCCAAATTGACCGGCATTTCTGTTTTGACAGCCTGTGCTTGCCCTAATTTTGCAATCGTTTCCCCCTTGGCGGTTTCGGCTTTCGGCTTTGCCCCTACCGATTTTTTTTCAGTCGGCTTGTTGTGAACATATTTGTTCATTAGAGCTTGCCATTGAGAGTCATCTCCCTGCCGCTTCGCTGCCAAAGCGGATTTAACTTCATCCCTTGCTTTGTCGTGCGAAATATCCCTGCTAACTTTTGCTTCTTCTAAGTTTCGTTGCTGCTGTTCTATTACATTTTTAACTTGGCGGTTACTTAATTTATATAATTCCGGATTATGTTTTCTGGCCTCTTTAACTGCTTTGTCTGCATAAAGATTTCTTGCTCGGCCTTGACCCAGTCTCAATCCCTTGTTCATTAAATGTAACGCTTCAAACCCTATAACCGAAGCGGCAGTTTCAATAGCAGCCTCAGAATCACCGGTTCTTAGATATGTATAACCTGATAACCCAGTAGCTAATAGAGGAACTCGAACAGCCGAATTTGGCATTGCTTGGCCTGCATATCCCATAGCAGCCCCGAAAACAAAAGATTCACCTACAGAACCCGTCCTATCTTCTAATGTTTCTCCTTCTCTCGGATACTGCAAAGCTTCTCTGGCAGCGAATTTCGTACCTGTTTTCACCAACGGCCTTACTGCGGCAGGCATTTTATTTAATAACTGAACTGCTTTAGCCGGTGAAATTTTACCTACTGCCCAAAACTCTATTGCAGCGTTAAGAATACCACCGCCGAATTGGGCTATTCTCGGTACGTTCAATGGGTCAACGCCATTTTCTTCGGCCTGCGCCCTTGCTATTGCCTCTGTAATTTCTGGAACTTGTTTGTTTATCCCAACCTTAGCCATTGCCCTTCTGATTCCGAATGGGTCAATAGCGGCAGTTATTGCAAAAGAAGAGCGTTCTGCATCAGAAAGATTTTTATATTTATCAACTATCTCTCTAATTCTCAACTCTTTATTTACGCCATCAACTACACTTTGGGGATAGTTTAAAATATCACCTTGGATAATACCTTTTGCGAAAATTAAGTCTCCGGTACTCAACATAGATGCAAGTTCTACCGGCCTAAAATGCCTACTTATTCCCATCATACCTTCGGGCAAAGCTTCCGGCAGTTTACTTTCTTTAACATTAAAATAATCCTGAACAGCTTTGTTAGATTTATCTTGATAATCCGTAAACGCTTTGTGTATTTCAGGATATACAGGATTACTTTTTATAATTGTATCAGCAAAAGATTCGGCTAATAACTCTTGGTCGTATTCTCTGTAATTAGGGAACGGCGGGGCAGAAGGGTCACTTGAAATACCTAACTCAACAGCTTTAAACTGATTATAATCCTGCATAACATCAGCAAAACCAAACCCGTTCTTCGTAGCTATATCAACCACGTTCTTTCCGAAATCAGGGTTGGCGTCAATATCGTTAATGCCGTCTTGAAATTTTATTTCTTCCAATTCCATTACTCTTCCATTATAGCCCTAAATCTTTCTTTTGCTTGCTCGAACCGCTCTTTTTGTTTCATTCTTTCAATTTCAAGAGGACTTGGTTTGCGCTTAGGTACAACATTTTGAATCCTATCTTTATCTTTGGGGTGCATAGCAAGTGAAACTCTCGCATAATCCAGAAGCAAAGCAGGAGTTATCTCCTTTTTAGATTCTACGGCATTTTTAACCATAGAATCATAGTCCATTTTAGCAAGGAACGCTCTCTCGTACTCATCTGCGTTTCCAAATAAATTACCAAGTATATCCCGCTGTAAGACCTGATTATCAATAAATTTTCTCGTCTCTGATATTACAGTGCTTATATGACCTTCATAAGCGGATGGTATGTCATTTTGGAGTCTTGTGTAGGTTGCTTTAGATAGATTAGATTTGTTAGCTATTAAATAACTTCTAATATCTGCCTCACTGCCAACGCCTCTATGAAAATCTTTTATCTTTCCGTCAATCTCGTTTGCCACTTGAGTATTATCGGAATCGCCGTAAGTTGTTCTCGCTGCGGTCATAAACAATTTGTACTTTTCGTCACTTAGAATATCTCTCCTTTTCTCAACATCTTCAACGGTCATATTATCGCCAATATCTATAAGCTGTTTACTTGCCTCTTCTTC
>JAQTSV010000015.1:0-1624 GCA_028711115.1 Candidatus Omnitrophota bacterium | reverse complement strand
GTACGAGCAAACTGCTGCTGGCCGCTTTTGTCCGCCAGTTCATAAGGCGGTTTCGGCATTGGCGTAAAGCCTGCTGTTTTTTCGCGCTGAAAGAGTGGTATATCCATTTACGATTTCCAAATATTACCAAAATTATAACCTGTGTCGCTTCTATAAGTCTTACTGCCGGAGAAACCCGTGCCGCCTATACTACCTACGCCTCCTGTTTTTTGTGTTCCACTAAACATTCCGGCACTCTGCATCTGCGAACCCATTTGTGCACCTGTACCCATTAATGTACTCATCGCAGCCCAACGAGACTGCCGTTTAGCAGACTTGCCATAAGCCGTTTCATACGCAGCCTGCATACGGTAATTACGAGCTATATTCTGGCCTCGTTTTAAGATAAACCCTTTTTCAACTGAAATATCTCTCATCGTCTCGGCTTCTACTACCAATGGTGCGCCGACATTAGACCTTACCCCTGAGGCAGCCCACATCACCTTTTGTCTCGAAAGAAGTTTCTGACCTTTTTCTTCCTCGATTCGGGCTTGGTCAGCAGCTTCCTGTTCGGCCATTAAAGCGTTTTCTTGGTCAATCGCAGCTCTCTGCTTGGCTAATTCTTCTTCCTCTTTGCCTTGTTGATAAGAAGAATAAGCAGCAATGCCACCGGCTGTGGCAGCTACCGCAATTAAAGTAATTGAAACAGGGTCATATCTTCTGTGTACCGATTCCCAGAACGGCTGAGATTCTATCGCTTTTCGCCACTGCTGTTTGAAGTATTCGTTCATTCTGTTCGTGTCCAACAAAACATTGTCGGTTCAGGTTCATATCCTAAATGTTTTAAGAAGTTTTCACTAATCTTACTGGTTGCGTATAACCGCCAGATTCCTATGGCATCTCTCATTCTCGGTAACGTCTTTTGAGTTCTTTTAAATAATAGGAATTTATTAGCCCTTATTTCAGGGGTTACTATAAACCACGCTTCTCCGATTCCCCTGTACCTTATTCCTGTAACACCTATTAGTTTGCCGTCTATATAGTGAGATTCAGCTATACCAGTGTCAATATTCAACTGTGCAACCTTGATTTTATCTTCCAAACTAAGTTTGGCGTACTCAGGGTAGAACTTCTCGTTCTGGCTCATTACTGCCAAGAAGTCCTCTATTTTCATCGGCCTTGTATCTAAATCACTCATTGCGGCGGATAAATCCTCAAATCTAATGATATTGACCGTAAAGTTAATGGCAGAGGCGCATCACTTTCAAGTCTTATAGTGTTCTTCTGTAATGAACCCCAAGGGCATCTTACACCCATCAATTTATATACAGAGGTATAAAGGTCTTGGGCAGTAGCGTTAGGGTCGGTATTCATATCGTTCTCGAAATTAATATTCATTAAAGTCGAATCAGTTCCTACCCCATATTTACAATATCCAGTCTCATATAAATCAAGCCCTAATGTAGTCACCTTCTTATTGTGGGCTTTGTCCTGCTCGTCAAGGTACAATGGAAGTGTTTCAACTACGGAAGTAAAAGGCAGTCCGACAGTTACACGCCCTGCGTCTCGGTCGATAGTAATCTCTCCAGAAGTTACAACTTCGTTAGGCTCGATAACGCCATCGCCAAGAATGGACAGTCTTAAC
>JAQTSV010000014.1 GCA_028711115.1 Candidatus Omnitrophota bacterium | reverse complement strand
CGTGATGCCATTATTAATATTATATCTTTCTTCTGGATAATCTATCCAAGGTAATATGTGATGGACTACTAATTTATGTTCTTTAGTCATCTTTAGTCCACATATTTTACATTGGTAATTATCTCTTTTTAAAATCTGTTTTCTCCAATCTTGGTATCTTGAATCATTCCTTTCTTGTTTTTGTGCTAATTTTGTTCTATCTTCAATCCAATTTCCGTTATTTTTTCCAGTTAAATCTGGTCTTTTTCTATTTTTTAACTTAGATGTTCCAGTCTTAATTCCTTTATTCCAAGGGATTTGTTTTCCTTTAACTCCCTTGTTCCAAGGTTCTTTTCCTTTTTTAGATTTCCAATAACACTCTCTTGAACAATATTTAGTTGTTTTTCTTTCAGCTTCAAAAACATTATTACAAATTGGACAATATTTTTCCACAGATTATTTGAATTAAAAAATCGGTTTGTTTATACGAACCTCAATATTAGATGCTGAATCGACCGTTCCAGAATCTTCTGCACCTTCAATTTGTAAAACATTTGTTGAGCCAGTTCCAACATCAATTCGTTGGTCATTTGTACTCATTACAACGTCTACAATATCTCCCCTGTAGTCTTCACTATACGCTGCATCACCTGTTCCCAGTAAAGTAAAGTCATTACCCTGTGTAACCTCTACAGATGTTTCTCCATCTGCACTTCCGTTTGGACAGTAGGCAATAGCCGTATTTGCTTCGTCTGCCTTAACAATTAAGTTAGACTCCATAGCAACCAAATCACCAGCCTCAATAACAGTTGCTGAAGCTACCTCACAAACCCTTGTTTGAAAGTTGGGGCCAACCTGTTTAAGTCTAAAATCTTTAGCCATAATTATTTTTTTGTAAAGTCAAATCTTTCTGGTAAGTCTTGTGAGAACTTTTCAAAGAATGGGTCTTTTTTATTTATCCCACCCTGTTTTCCATTGGGAATTTGACTTAATTCATCGTTTTTAATCTTTTCTTTTCTGGCATCAGACCAAGTTTTAAATTCGTCTGTTGCCACCACTTCCTCAACCGACCTAGACATTCCCCTAGCGAGAATTTGAGCATAAGATATTTCCTCATCGTCTAATGTTGATAATTTCCTAACCTGTTTAGCAAACTCAATCGGGTCTATTGGCCCTTGAGTTGTTTCTTTTTTTTCTTGGTTTTTTACCTCTTCCAACTCCATTATTTTTGCTTCAAGTTTAGATTTTTCCTCATCAAACTTTGCCTTGTCCGCTTTTCTTTTTTCTTCAGCGGCCTTGGCACGAGCATATAGCCTCTTATTCTTTTTTTCTTCATCGGTTAATTCTTCGTCTGTTTTTCCCTCAAGTTCTTCAACCTCTTCGGGTGTAAGGATTTCTTCTTCCTTGGTTTCAATGGTTTCCTCAATTTTTGTTTCTTCCATATTTTTATCTATTTAAGGGTTGATATTCCCTATGTTAATTATTTAATCGCCTAACCAGCGAACACTTGGGTTTGGATGGTTTTCCTTCCAATTTATCTTATTATTCTTTTAATATTTTCCTTTTTAAATAAAGGTTTTAGGGATTTGGTTAATACTTCAAGGTATTTTTTGGCTAATAGCCTGCCGACCACCTCGCTAACCAACCTATCCTTATCTCCATTTAAAATTTCTTTTGGTATGTTTGAAACATTACAAGTTTCATAAATAAACTCCTCAATAATTTCCCTAACGGCAACGCCCTCATCCATCCTTGCAAGCCCCTCTATAAGTTTTATTTTTAACTCTTTGTCCATTATATTGTTTGATTTATATTAGTCATTTGCGGGCCACCGATATTTGTTTGGGCAGATACACCACCGCCAGCACCTTTTGTTGGGGCGGTTGGTATTTCTTGTTTTGTTACGCTAAAATCGTTTATATTTATTCCACCAAGTTCAAGGTATTTTCCAAAAACCTTACGCTTAATCGGGTCTTGAAGTAGTGTCGGGTCTGTTCCCATTGCTTGCAGGGCGGCAAACAAATTAGCAGAAACAATCCTTGCGTCTTTACTTTCTCCAGTAATTTCAATTTCAATCTCATATTTAGCATCTTTGTACCAATCTGTGGGAACAAACATTTGTTGTTCTTTTTGTCGTGAAATTCTTTCTTCTTCAACCGTTTTTAATAATTCCATAAACTCTGGACTCGGAAGTTTTGATACTCCTCTATTTTTTGTCTGGTTTTCTACATATTCAAAAAACTTTTTGTGTATATTTGTATTAAGTATTAATTCGTTTAATTGTTCCAAGTCCTCTCCAGCAATTCTTAAAATATGTTCTTTTGATAGATTTTTCTCGGCCTGCGGAATAATATAATCAAATAAAAATACTTTAAGTGCAAGCCCCAAATCTTCTCTCATCTGGTCGAAATAACTCATTGCTTGGGCGGTGCTTAATTGTGCCGAACCAAGGGGAGTTCCTGCCGGAGTTCTCTCTCCAAGCATTATATCAGTTGTAAATGTTGTACGTTGGGCGTTTCCTTCCCACTTTGCTGTTTCTTCTTGATAATAAGCAAGGTTTCTATCAACCATATCAACCTGTTTAATCTCGTCTTCGCTTTGTAAAACCTCTCCATCTTCAGCAGATGTAAGCAGGTTTCTGTTTTGTCCTGGGTCTCTACTCCAAAACAACCTTAATGTTGACCACTTTGAAGAACGAACCTGCTCATTTGAAACCTCATTTATTCTTATTTGATTTTCACTGACCTGTTCTGGAACGCCAACCCCAAGCCACCTGCCAGAAATTTTATTTATATGAATTTCAAAGTATGGATGTCGTGGAACAAGTTTATCTGCCAATAAAATATCATTTGTTATTGTATATTTTACGTTGGGATTATTTTTAACATCCTGTGGTATGTCGGCGACTATAACCATTTTATAATCACTTAGTCCGTCTTCATTCTCAACCTCTCCATACCTTTCAAACACCCTTATGTATTGTTCTTTTGAAGAAGCAAAGAGCTTGAGCATTTTATCCATTTCGTCTTTGTCCCAACCATTCTTATTTCCGGTCTTCTTAAATTCAGATGGGGTATAATAATTTTGCTCTATGATATAATTGGAATAATCAAGAGAGTCGGCATTTTGTTCACATACGAAATTTCTTAAATCAACAAAATAACAATTTCCTTTTATTGCCTTTAAAACAACACTTCCATAAATCGGCAAATCTCTACATATTTTATTAAGTATTGAACCAAAGTTTTTAACCTTCATCCAATTCTTAATATCTCTTTCAATGAACCAAGTTTTCAGCGGATTGCCACCAGCCGAAGTTAAAAACATAATATCTTTCGTATCTACATCAATCGCCTTCGTTGTGGCTCCGCAGGAATATTTTGTTATATTATAAAAATATCTCTTGAAATTAAGTTCGTCTATATCTCCATCAACAAATTTTGAATTGGTATAAAGTATTGCTTGCTCAATAGTATCTTTCTGACTAAACTCCCAAGAATCTAAAATCTTAATTGGTTGGGTAAATTCTGTAAGTTCTTTTGTAATTAAATCTAAAATTGGTGTTTTTGTTTTTTCCATATTATCTGGTTGGTCGTCTGAATTTTCTTCTAATAAGTTCTTTTGGCGTTATGTCTTTTATTGGTTGTGGAATCGGCTTGCTTAATTTCAGGTCATAAAGTCCCCAAATAGCAAGACCTAAACTTATTACACAATCATCAAACCTTCCTCTTGGAGCTGAATATTTAACCGTTCCGGTTGTTTCAGACATTTCGCAAGCGAAACAATCTAATTCATCTAAAAGTATCGGTTCGTTCGGTATAAACACCGCCTTATTCTCTATAAAAATTGCTTCTTTATCTATTAAATCTTTTTTACTTTTGTTGGAAAACTTGAAGTCATCTACACTAATTCCACTCCTTTTTAACCTTTCGGTAATCGGACTTCCAAGTCCCGTGCTATCAACTATTACTCGTGCATTATTATATTTTTTTGCAAGAGCAACAATTCTTTCTTCTATTAAGTTCCAATCTACCCTATTGAACCTGTCCCAACTAACAACCTTATGCGTCTGCCTGTCAATTGCCGTTAATACCGTAAAGTCGTTTACCTTGGCCAGGTCTGCACCAATAACATATTTGTGGTCTGGTTTCGGGTCTTCGTAGCAATCATCATTTACTACGTCATAAAATCCTCTAAACACGCCAGCACCAGTGTCCAAAAATTCTGCCAAATATTCTTGTTTAAAAATATCTTCTGGCAAACTTCTTTTCGCCCTTTCTATTTCTTCCTTCGGCATATACGGATTAATTGCACTCGGACTTCTGAATACAAACCCGTCTCCCGTTTCTTCTACTTCTTTGTATTTTCTAAAAAACCAATTCTTTCTAAATGGAGTGCTAATAAATATGGTCGTTCCTTTTCTCATCGCCGTTGTGGCAAATAAGTAGCGGTCATATATATTAGGACTCATCATTGCCGCTTCGTCTATAATCAATAAATCCAGTTCTTCCCCAAGCAAACTGGTTGGATTGTCTGCCGATTTACACTCAACAATACTTCCATTATCAAGCCTTATACTCATTCCTGGTCTTGAACCAACTCTATAAGTCTTTGGTGGATATATCTTTGCAATATATTGAATTAAATAGTTGAATACTTTTTCAGTCAAACCATAATCAGGAGCACAATTATGAACAGCTCCACACATAGTTAGGTAACTATTATCTTTTTCAACACTTATATTGTAAACATAATTATTATAATGTATCTTTTCTATCTTTCTAATTTGTAAAAGAGAATAATCACTTCTTTCTTCAAATGTACTTTTTTTAGATATATGATTAATATCTAATATTCTCTTGCTATCTCCTCCGAACCTTAATCTCCAAACTATACTTCCTATTTTGAATCCACCCTTTCTTTCTTGTAATGAAACCTTTGATGTAAATCCATTAATCCTAGAAAGTAACCATAACTGATTAATAAATTCTTCTGATGATTGTGTTATTTCAATTTCTGTATCTTTGTCAATATGTCCATCCCCATCTATAACTCCTCTAATAAATTCTATATATCCATTGTTTGCAAATTCAAATCCTTTTTTTGATAACTTCTTTGTCCCACCCTTAGCTATTCCCTCGTATTTATCTTTAATCCAATCAACAAATTTTTTACTTGATACTCTTACAGATAAACAATTATTTTTTTCTATTATCCTAATAGTTGTTTTCGCATCAAAATGTTCTTTAACTATTTTTTCTATTTTAACCGCAAATCTTATTTCGTCTATATGTAAGGAAAAATTTACTCTATATTTTTCGCAGTCTCCTTCTGCCATAAATAATCCAAATAACCAATCTAATTCATTTCCATTTTTAAATTCTTTCTGTATTTTTGGAAAACATATATAATCCTTTTCTTTTAAATTCTTTATTTCTATAAATTCTGGTTTATTAAACAATCCCTTTCTTCTACTCCAAGATAATGGTGATTTATAATTATTTATTATAGAAAGAAATGGATGTTCTGGAGTTACAATTATATCTTTACCACCATATACACTTAACCTATAAACATCTCCATTATACCATCTTTTCATTGTATCATACACCTTTCTTTCTTTTCCAATATGGCTATACACAATATCTCCATTTTTTATATCTGATATTTTTTTAACACCATTTGGAACCATAATGTCCGTATCTTTATCAAAACAAATCCAAATTTTACTTCCTGGTATCATTGTCTCCATTGCCACTATGCAAGAGTTAACCAAGGTTTTTCCGCTACGCCTACCCGATACCCAAACTATTTCCCTGTCTCCTCTAACATAAGCATCTATTATTGGTTTTTGTCCTTCGTGTGGTTCAAATCCAGCGGTTTCAAGAAACTTATCTACATCTATTTCTTTCCTTTTTAATGAATTATCTCTTTTCATTTTTTAAAAAACTTTTCTGTCGCCTCGTTTATTTCCTCGTATCTTATTCTTTGGGCCGGCTTCAGGTCATATATATCCACGAGGTCTTCCGCCGCCTTTAACCTTGTTCTTTTATCGTCATTTTCTCTACTGATTAAATCCGTAAATACTTGAAATATCTCATTTTTTGGTAATCCGTTTTTCAGTTCTTCCCACGTTGCAGTATGAACAGCCCTGCAGGTTTTTGCCATATAATCAGAATAACCCATTTCTTTCATTATCTTTGAAATAACGGGTTCTTTACCCTCGCTTAACTGCTTAATACACTCGTCAAAAACCGCCTTTATCATCTGGCCGTTTGCCCTTATCGGCTTAACTTCTTTTTTTAATTCTTTTATTTTTTCACTCTTCATTTTTTTTAAATCCAACTTGTTCTTCTTCCCAATCAACATCAACCCAAACATCATCAACGTCTGTTTTTTTATCTTTTGCTATAGCGTCTTTGGCCGACTTAGCCATAATATATTTTCTAACTATATATTGTTTCATATAAAATTGTTATCTTTCAGTGCCTGATATAGTGCCCGTGAATATAGCTCAACCCTACTTTCCGACATTGCTGGGTCTATATGATGTATCATTTCGTGAAGAAGTGTTAATTCAAGATTATTTCCATTCAACCTATTGCTTATTTTAATTGTATTGGTTTTAAAATTAGCTTCACCACAATCCTTGTTTATATCTTCATCATCAACGAATTTAACATCAACCAATATTCCTCCTATTTTTAATTGTTTGGGAATTGTCATTTTCTTAAATGTAGCGTCAAAGATTAATTAATTAAAATGTTTGTATTGAGGAAAAACTTGAACAGGTTTGAGTATTACTATCTGTATTATTTACACATAAATTAGTTGTTCCATTCCACGTTGATGTTCCTACTGTTATTGCATCCGTCGTTCCATTACACCAATAATAATATGGCTTATACCAGGGCAACTGTACATAACGAGGAACTTCTATTTCTTTGATTATTTCAACTATTTGAGAACGATTAGATAATTTATCAATTAATTCTCTTAAAAATTTAATTTCGGCTTCAAGAGACTTAATATCTCTTTCGTTATCTTCTGTTGTGCGTTTACTAAACAAAATTTGTCTTGCTTCGTCGTTGGTTAGTATTTTATCTCTTACTAACTCTCGGAGCGATTCTGTTGTTGGCTGCTCCTTTAATCGCCAAATTAATTCTTCTTTCTTCATATTGTTTTGAATTGACGCTACATTTAAAAGAACGACATCTTCCTACCTTTCATTAATTTATCCTCTTATATTCATTATAGCACACTTTTGGATATTTGTCAAGCCCCCCCCATTGTACACTTCAGGCAAAACTGCAAAAAACTTGCGAGAGGACTATAATCTATATTCCTCCCTCCCGACTAGACACTCTCCCCCCCCCCTTGACGCCACCCTCCACACTTGCTCTAATATACTTCTGTTGTGCATTGTAATGTTATGCCTTGTTTTAAGTATGGTTTGATATGTTTTAGGACAATAAAACATATTAAGCGTCTTGTGCCGGCTCTTCGTGCCTTCTACCCTTATATCCGTTGGCTTCCC
>JAQTSV010000013.1:5513-8000 GCA_028711115.1 Candidatus Omnitrophota bacterium | reverse complement strand
GCAAATCCACTTATAGTTAATGTGAAAAATAAAATCATATATATTAATATTTTTTTTTTCATTATTAAAAAAACAATATAATAGTGGCATTGGTCATTTCCGGACCTGCATTTGTTAAATTTACTTGTGTTGTGCTTCCGGATGGATTTTCGAATGGCAGTGCGTTATAAGCGTTGTTATAAAGTACAGATACAAATTTGCATGCCAGCCCGGCATTATGAGTAACAGTGGTAACTCCAACAATAAGCGTCTGTGTGATGACCATAGTGCTGCCGGTTGATGTGCCGCTTCCGCTGGTGATTGTGGCGTCCAGTCCGGTGCCTATGGCAAATGGGTTTATAGTGAATTCCATCAGATTAAAAATTTATATGTTAGCGTTGCATAGTTGTCGAATGGATAAATTTTGTCTTTGCAGCCGCCTGCCCATTTACGCGTACCTGTGCTACCAATTTTACCAGCATTTTCAATTTTGCAGATTGCCCATTTTGGCGATATTGTAGAAGTACATCCTGATGCTGCGAAGCCCAGGTATATCTCATCGGCAGAAACAAAATGCCAGGCATCGGCCTGCCAGAGAAGCTGAATAAGTTTTGTATCAAAAATTTCCTGTGCCATGATTACGGTTGTTTATATTTCACGTACTTTACCACTTTTACGATGACGATTAAGCAAAAAAGCAATAAAACCAATAAATCCAGATTTTTCATTTTTTTTTTATCCCGTCCAGTGCGGTTAAATTATGTTGGTTGATAATTTGATTTATCTTTCGCGGGTAGCTTGGATCTGTTGCATACCCTGCCAAATAAAGCTCTGTTGCCTGTGAGAGCGGCGTGTTAGCTTTAAATACCCTGTCGTAGCGTGAGCGCTGCTTCAGGAAATTAACACGGTCGAAAAAGCTATCTTCCGGCTTATCGTAGCTGCGGAAGGCTGCCTCGACAACTACCCATTTTCCGTTGATATACTCCTGTGTCGGAAACGTGGCGGTCCTCCCCTTCCAGGCGCCGCCCGGCTTAATGCCAAAGTAGTTGTTATGGTTTTTTGCCAGCTCTGATTTTCCCCAGTTGCTCTCCAGGATTGCCTGGGCCATAAAAACAGAAGGCAGCAGCGTGGTGTCTTTGCAAGCTGCCAGGACAAAATCTTTATTTTTTTCGATAAATTCTGTAGATGTCATCAGGCAAAAGGATTTATGAGTTTGTTGAATTCGGCTTCTGAAACTGTTTTGTGGCCAAAAACTGCCTGCACTGCGGTCTCTGTCTTTTTGCCAAAATCGCCATCAACTGTGAGTGGCAGGTATGGCGTTGGCAGCTTCTTGTTAAGTGCGGCCTGTAGTTGTTCAATAACTTCTCCTTTATCGCCTTTTTTTAGTGGAAATAAAGTGCTGTTATATTTCTGTGTGGCTGCTGTCTTTTGCAGCTCTGTTGAAGATTTATCGCTTTTTTCGTTCGATTTCTTTTTGAAAAAAGATAAAATCTTTTCTTTGAAAAGAAAAAATAATACTGTGAGTATTGTCAAAATAGTTATTATGATAAATGACTTTGATTTCATTTTATACAATATTAAGTTTATCCATGCGCTCAATTAGTTTATCTTTTAATCCTGCCCAGAATCCCAGCATCCCTTCACGGCGGATTTGTTCTTTGAGTGATCTTGTCATCTCTCCCTGGTACCTTTTGTTGTATTCATTGTTTATAAATACAAACATTGAGTCGGTTGCCAGGTTAAGTAGCTCTGTGAATGTTTCTTCTCTTTTATTCCATGCCGTTGGTGAAAATGTTGTACTGTCCAGCACATCATGCAGATCTTCGATCAGTGGGTTTGGGTTCCATCCGGTGGGTATGTCGGATGTTCCTCCCGGCAGTTCAATCTCGATAGGATCTGCTTTTCCTTTGCGCTTACCATAGTAGTAAATGATTAATATGATTGCAATGCCGGCGACAATATACCAAAACCAGCGTGGTGCACGGCGGGCGGTAACTACAATGGTTTGTCCGGCTTGTGATATTTGCCTTTTCATGCTATTTGATTATTGCGAGGGATTTTGTCTTTTTTTTCGCTGTCAGTATTTGTTCAGGCACTGTGCCTAATGAGGCATTTGCTAATGGTGCTCTTTTAACCTTTTCTGTAACCCTGTTGATATATGTTTGTTTATCAGAGAGGCTGGCTGCAGTGTTGAATGTTTGGGGCACAGTTGTGTTGCCGGAAGGTGCGCCCGGATCGGCAGGTGTGTCTGACCAGATAGATCCGCCGCCGCCACCATAGGCACTATAATCAGTTGTTTTTTCTGTTGAGGAGTCGGTTGTAGTTGTTTTCTTTTTACGGAAATAAAACCAGTAAATGGCTGCTACAGCCAGGATGATTATTATTGCCCATTTATACTTTTTCATTTTCTGATTTTTTTGATTATTAAAATAATTAATACCAGGGTAACTATGCTTATTGCCACAATTAGCAGTGTGCGCTGCATGGTGGCTTTGTTTTTTGTGTCGG
>JAQTSV010000013.1:2807-5413 GCA_028711115.1 Candidatus Omnitrophota bacterium | reverse complement strand
CGTAAGATATCGGGATCATTTTTGCCTGGTTCCAGGGCTTTGATGTACGAGTTTTTGATACGCTCAAAGTGCCCTTTTGTAGTGAATGGCAGCATCGATGAAATGATTTTCACATTTTCACGGAAGTTATCCGGGTCGTTTGCCTGCAAATTCTCAAAGGCGTAGTTGTCGGCCTGGAGTTCATCGGCGGTGTTCAGCTGGAGATGTCCGTACTCATGTAATAGCACAAACTTTTTGAAGGTGTCGGGCAGTGTCTCCCATACCTTTGGGTTGATGGTGAGCTTGCGGGTGAGGGTGTTTATCCTGGCAGGCCCGGAAATATTATTGTTATATGCTATTTTTTTGATCATCTCTTAAAATGGTATATCTTCTTCGAGCTTTGGCGCTCCTGTTACTTTAGTTTCAATAAATTCCGTATCGTATTGCATTCGGTTGTAAGCCGGCTTATACTTACGGATAAAATGGTGTTCTAATCGCTCAACATGGTGTTTTTCGCAAAACAACACTCTAACCTGTACACTGTCCCTGGAAAAGGTGACCGGCTCATGATACTTTGTTGTCCACTGTTCGAAGTGGCGGTACATAGTATAATAGAGGCGGCCTAAAGAGTAGCCAATATATATGATCTTTTTTGTTCTGCGTGAGCGGATAAAGTACAAGCCTGAAACTCTGCGGCTGATGCGTGTTAAGGTGCACCGGTCTGTACCTTTTTGTTTGTAGTATGGATTAAACCATTTTGAAACAATAAGATAATTTGGCCTGCCATTAATGTTGATCTTATATTGCTTTGTCCAGGTGATGGCCATTTCAAAGAACTGTTATAATATCTTTTTTATCACCCAAATTCCCAGGCCTAAAAGCAGGAGTATTCCTGCAAGAATGATAAGGTTCTGGCCTGTAAAAAGAGTTGATATTTTGCTTTCCGGCTGTGATTGTTCGACAACAACCTGTTGTTGTTGCTGTTCTTCTTTGGCTTTATCGAGCATTGTTTTTGTCTTTACCCAGGTGCTTGCCCCTATCGTGAACAGATCTCCGAGGCCTTCGAGGAACTTTCCAAAACCTGTTTTTGAGGTTGTGGTGTCTTCGGCAACAATAGCGGATCCGTCCTGGCTTGCATTGAAGCTGTCGGATAAAGCATTATATAGATCTTTCGCAAAAGGGTATCCAAACTTTTGATAAGCCACTGCAACGTTTGCGGCCTTTGGTGATTTATTGGTACCGTATTTTTTTAAAATAGCCGCAACAGCCTGCGGCCGTGCGGCTATTAATAACCTTAGGTTTTCCATGGTTTTTTAGAACATTAAGGTGAATGTTATGGTCCTTGAAGCTTTGAAATCGAACAGCATGACCAGCTGGTCGTTGAGCTCCAGGTTTATGTTTTCGATGATGATCTTGTCATCCTGGTACTGGCCGGTTGAGAAGAACTGGTTCAGGTTGATATATGCCGGCCTTACTTTTCCGAATGGGTTTGTGCCTTCGTAGACCGTAATCTGCTGGCTGTACACATCGGTGTTGTTAGCGGCGATGATCAGGGTTTTCAGGATCACGCTGTTCTGGCGTATCCAGTTTTTAAATTCACGTATTGTGAAATTTGAATTGTTGGCTGCAAAAGTGAGCCCGCTTACCAGCTCGCCATCATCCATGGCATAGTCGGCACTCATGCCGGCAGCCGTGAGGGCGGTAGCTGATTTATAGGTTATGGTGCTTGTTACCGCCGAGACGGTAAAAGGAGAAGTTGACAGCTGTGTTACGGCATTTGAAATGCCCATGGTGTTGTAGTTTCCGGAGAACAACGCAACGGTTGTGGTTGCTCCTAACCCGGTACCGGTAGCTGTAAATATGAATTTGTCGCCAAGGGCGCTTACAATATTAGCATTCATGTTTTTTGTTTTTTTTAGTTTGACTTAGGTTGTGGTTTGAGGTTCGGCTGCTGTGGCTGTGCCGTTAATCTTTTTTCCCCATGTCTTGAGCTTTGAGGAGTTTTTGAAAAAGACAAAATACACAATCACAATCATTGTGATCATTGAAATCCAATAAATTGAACTCATGCTGCCTGGTTTGAATAGATTCATTTCGTTTTGATTTTAGTTATTTAATAGAATTGATTTATGCTGTCTTGTGTTGACGTTTCTCGTAGTTAGCCAGTATGTCGGCCATGGGTGTATTATCTGTGTACCATTGGGCATCGGCGCGGAGTTGTTGCTCCAGGGTGTTGCCCTGGGCGGTGGCCTTTTTTTGTACGGCAGCGCGCTGTGTGGGGTCGTTGCTCATCCAGTCGTACATATTTTTGGTGTACAAGTCGATGGCTGCCTGGTTGCGTTTTTTTGATTTTGCGTAGTTGTAATAGAGATAACCTGCCACTGACAGGATTACAATGATGAGGATGATAGTTAGCTTTTTACCCATGTTTTTTTTAATTTAAGCAACCGGGCCGTTGCAATGGATCCGTGCCCGGCCCGGAGTAGTTTTGTCAAAAACCATACGTTATGAGCGTGTAAAGTTAAAGCGGCCGCAAAGGGTGGTTATGCCTTAGTGTTGCTTGGGCTATGATATGGTTGATTATTGTAGTTGCCGGTGCGATAGTGTGATTTAATGCACTTTAGCGT
>JAQTSV010000013.1:0-2707 GCA_028711115.1 Candidatus Omnitrophota bacterium | reverse complement strand
GTTCCGGGAGAGACTGCCAGCAGTCGTGCCACCTGTTTTTTAGTGAGTGTGCGTGAAAATACTTTTTCATTACTCATCCTGAAATCTGTATTACTTTGTTGAAATATCGGCTTTCGTTCGCGTTGACTTCTTTTGCCCCGGCTTCAATAGCAGGGTTAGGGAATTTGTTTTTCAAATAAGAGTTGAAGCCTTCATTAGTTTTGAAAAGCACAATATAATCACTAATCCTGGCTAAATCGGGAGGCACGGCTCCCAGGTAGTGAAACAGGAAATAGATATCGAGGTTCTTTTGCTTAGAATCCAGGACAAACTTACGCGTAGAGTCATCTAACCAGCGGCGCAGGAACTTTGTAGCATCTTCGAAGATAAGCACTGAGTTATATAGGCGTTGCTCTATAAGTTTCATAAGGCTGGATGTGTCGGAAGAGAAAATCCGTGCCAGCCCGGCAAATGTTTGTATCTGCTCAGGGGTGATCACAGGTACATCGCGCCATATTGGATTGTCGAAAGTGTCGACTACCAGTGCGCGGCTGCCGGCTTTCTGGTATGTGTCCAATAGTCCGTTGATCTTAAGATCGCGGCTTCCTTTAACGTATGTAGTTTTCCCGGTGCCACGGTCGCCAACCACTAAAGTTATGAGGTTTACCCTGGCCATTACTCCATCTTAAATTCTAACATCCTGTTGATCATAATTTCGCCACCTACAATAATGAGGGCGAGGCCCGGCGGCAAATCGAAATCATAGGTTTGAATAATGGATTTTAAGGGGCCTTTGAGTTTGAGTTTTTCTTCGGTAGTGAGCGGTAGCCTGGGAGTGATCTTTTTGAGGCGGTTGTTAAAATCTTCGATTTTTGCAAGGAGTTTTTTCTCATGTTCGCCAAGGTTTTTCTGTTCTTCCCTGGGGACATAGGTGAGATCCTGTGAGTCTTTATATTCTTCGTAAGAGGAGAATATTTTTTGTTTGTATTTGCGCTGGTATGCGGTAAAAAAAGCGACATTTTGCAGGCTGTCGATAGTTGAGACGGTGATATCGGCGGTAAGGTCGGGATCGAGTTTTACCTTCTCAGGTTCTTTTTTTGGCTTTTGTTCCTGTCCGAGTATGTCATCGTGAAAATAGTTGTCTTTGTTTTCGCCCGGCGGGTCGATGGGGGATGATCCTGCATTTTTATTTGGTTCAAACCTGATAAACTCACGTTGTGCCTGTCGGTGTGTTCCCGGGTCCTTAAATTCGGTAGGTTCTTTGATTATTGCTCCCAGGTCGAAATAATCATCTTTATTTGTATTTGTACTCATTTGCAATTTCTTCTATTATTGGTAAAATTTCATTAAAAAAAGAGAATTTCTCCTGGAGGCCCTTAGGGTCGATAGTAAACTGAGAAATGAGGCCTGGCAGAGTTTTTATCAGCTGTAGTTTCATTTTGTCCGGTTCGGGCAAAGGATAAAGGTTTAAAGCTTTCATGGCCTTATATGCTGCTTCGGCCAGCTTACGGCGTTCTGTTTCGAGCTTTATCAGTCGCAGAGCATCAGGACGCGAGAGATCGATTAATTCAACATCATTCATTGTCTTGATCTGTTGGTGGCTGTGAATGTTTTTTTACGAGTTTCTGGAAAGCAGAATGTTTCATCTCGGGGACCATCTCGTTGGGTCCGTTTTCAACCTGTTCGATAAATAGGTTTAAAATAAATTGTTCCGGTGGTTTTTTGAAATGTTCCTGGTAAATATCGATAATCTCTTTTTGAAACGCTGTAGGGTGGATGATAATGTCATCATCGGCCGGGGTGTTTGCTTCAAGAAATCTTATTTTTTCCTGTAGCAAATCAATCTCAGCGGAGCTATCACCTTTTTTGGCAAGTTGCGTAGTAAGGTTTTCGATTTGCTGCGCCTGGTCATCGATTGTTTGTTGTAAATCATTGCAAACATTAGTAAGCTCTTGTATGCGGTCCAAATCGGCCTGTTTGCTTACCTCTTTGATTGTAGGCTTTGATTTATTTACGAAGTTTTCTAACAGGGCTTCAAGAAAACTACCAGCTGTTGCGGCGCCTGAGGCGTTCATGAGGTCGGTAAATTCATCGACTGTGCCATAGGTTGTACGGATAGCAAATGTCTTTGTGAGATTTTTGTTAGGGTTTGCTTTTTGGTTTTCTTCCATGATACTGTGATATTAATTATTATTTAAAATTGTAAAAAATGTGTTATCATCAAAATTTACGGTGTTTATTGATCGATATCCGGTAAAATCTGACAATTACAATCTGTTTTGCTAAATAACTGTTTGCAAACATAATAAATAATAAACATTAAAGCAAACATTTAGATAAAAATATTTACAGGCCTGATAAATAATACCTTACAAAATAAAAAAACTTTAGTTGTCTGATATTCATTTATTTAAGTGATTTTTCGATTTTCGGAAAAGTTCAGAAATAAATAGTATATAATGACAGTTGTGCCAAAAAATGGCAATTTTACAACACGGCACTGATTTTCAACACTTTACTGATCACAAACACAACACAAACACAACACTAATTTGAAAAACACAACATAGTCAGTTTTTATAATATGTTGTGATTTTCAAAAAATGATGTAAAAATGTTGTGAAAATGTTGTGAAAGTGTTGTGATTTTTTTTTATAAAACGTTGATTATTAATAAAAGTGTTGTAATTTTGTGTTTTAATGGGTATTGATTGTGAAAAATGAAAAAA
>JAQTSV010000012.1 GCA_028711115.1 Candidatus Omnitrophota bacterium | reverse complement strand
TGAAAAGAGCAAAAATACAAAGCGATATAAGCAATACACCGAAAGACTTGAAACAGATAAGGCAAAGCTGGCCGAATTAACCAAGGGAGGTACAGACAATGGGACGCTGCAAACCGAAACCGAGATAGAGAACGTGGCCCCGGCGACGCCGGAGATCGTTGAGACTGGGGCAAAGGCGGAAGGAATAATCCCCAAAACTGGATGGAGAACACCCGTTGATACAGGTGGGGAGCAAATAGCTGAGTTACAATCTCAGGGTTTGCCACGGGGTCAATTCTATTCGCTTGATAAACCTTTTGAAAGTACAGTTCATACAGCGAGTAATGCAAAACAAGAAACCATACCGCCTTTAAGCAAGATTTACGATCCTGATGGAGTAATGGGAAAACCAACACCATCTATTCAAGATGAAATGCTTAAAAATATTAATAAAGAAAAACCTCAAGATTACCGCCAAGCTATGACAGATTTTCTCATGTCAAAAGGGTATGATGGGTATGTCCGGGGGATAGATGGAGATTCAAAGAATAGAGAGTTAATAGTTTTTAATAAAGAACAGGAAAAAACCGATACAGCACTCCCCGCGCCTCTCTCACAAACTGATGCCGCGACAGTAGGCAACACGATTGATGAAGCGAAATCCGGGGAGTCTTTAAAAGAACCGTGGGAAATGACTTTAGAAGAATATCTTGCTACAGCAGAGAGAAAGAAAGGCGCAAGTTCAGACGCCTACCTTTCCGGTTACCATTCTTCTCAGGTTCGTATGGCAGTCAAACAAGGAGAGAATGTCCCGCCGGAAGTCTTAAAGGATTATCCTGAATTACAGAAACTAGCCAAAAAGACAAAAGCTACCCTTCTGGAAAAAACCCATCCTGATGGCAGGGAAGAGACAGTAAAAACAAAAGAAAATCTTTATGATAAAATAGAACCGTGGAAAATCAACAATGCCGCTTTTGGTCAGGTTACTAAATTCCCGACAGGCAATAGATTTAATATTGCGGGAATGGCTCAACATCAGCGCATACAGGAAAATGGCCGGAGTGATTATTTTACTTCCGAAAAAGCGGCTCAAAACTGGATAGATAATCGGCATAAAACATTAGTGGCTCAAGCCATTAAAGAAGGCAAAGATGTTCCTCGTGAAGTAGTTGAGCATTATGTAGGAGAAAAATGGGCGGACGATTATTTAAAATCAAAAGAAGAAACAAAGGTTATCGAACCCACCAAAGCAGAAGAAAAAAATGTCACTACCCCGAAAGAACAAAAAGCCTATGTTGTGGATAAGGCAGAATCATTATTAACTGATGCTCGCAAGAGATTCCAGAAAGAAAATAAGGTTGCTGCCGAAAAAAGCGACAAGGAAATAGAAGAGTATTTATTGAAAACTGGATATTCTTATCCAGTAATCGATGATGAATCTGAGGCAATTATTATTGATGTGCCTAACGATGGTAAATATAAAATACCTAATAAATACGGAAAGTTCAGTGAGTTTTATAAAAATATCAAGAGACTGTCTACCAGTTCAGGGACAGAGAAAACTGTAAAACGTGCCTTACCAAAACCTACCGGCAAACCTATTGAACAGATAGAAAAAGAAGCCTTCGATGAATATATGCAGGCTTATTATCGTTACAGAGAAGACGGAAATCTTAAAATGGCTAATGAGCTCAAGGAATCCGTTAAAGAAGATTATCCCGATGAATATGAGAAGATTGTTAAAGAGGAAGAACAGCAGCGAGAAAACCTCATTGGACAATATAATAATCTTTTAACTACCATTAAAGAAGCAGGGGGGGAAATCGATAAATGGCAGAACATCCTTTCTGATATTGATGATGGTGAAATTACTCTTAAATCATTAAGTGATGAATTCAGGGGGAAAGCACCCTCGCATAAAGATATTGAAGAAAAACTTGGTAATGCGAAAGAACGTTATACGCAAGTTAATGAATGGTCTGATAATATAAAAAGTAAAATCAGAGCCCTTTATCCCGATACCTATCAGGAAATGTTTGCCGCTGTTAAGGTTACCGATGAAATAACTGCCCTGGAGAAAGAAATATCAGAGAAAGAAGCCACCGCCAATTATTTGAGAGGAAAGAAGAAAGGTGCATGGGGAAT
Source organism: Candidatus Omnitrophota bacterium (assembly GCA_028711115.1). GTDB lineage: Bacteria > Omnitrophota > Gorgyraeia > Velamenicoccales > JABMQK01 > JAQTSV01. Next base: position 6,027 of record JAQTSV010000012.1, on the reverse strand, counting down.
TAAAACAGAAGCCGACCATAAACGATCTGAAGAACTGGATCGGTTGAGAAGCAAATTAAAAAACATGAAAGCCAATGAAGAATCCACCACGGCAGATTCCGGTGCAGAACTGACCTATAATAAGAGAAACCGTATAAAGACCGGCATCAAGTGGGAAGATATTGCCGATAAAAATACTGCCTTAAAAGTCAAAGAAACTAACAAGCAAAACGTCTATCCTAAACCTGATTACCAACAGATGATTGATGATGGCGGAGAACCGTTAATTATTCACATTCTCAAACAGGTTTACGACTCTATTCCAATAAAACCGTCAGTTCGCAATGTCGTCACGGATGAAGATTTAAAACTTTATATAACTGCGGTTAATAGAGTTATGGAAGGCGCAACGGCATGGACACAGGATAAAGGCGCTATTGCTGCATGGGCGGGGAAACAAGCGAAGTTTGCAGGCGCAGCACTTGGCAAACCAACGTCGATTACTGATTTATCAGAATCAAGTAAATCACTTCTGGATATTATTTATCCCGATGGTTGGAAAAATTATAGGGCAGAGGTGATGGTGCTCGGAGGGAATAAACTTCTCAAAGCATTACAACCAGGATTTGAACAGGGCAAAAAAGCCCTGAAGGAGATCAAGGAAGGTTGGCCGGTAAAACAAGAGTCGTGGCAAAAACAGGGATTGAAGATAATCAGCGGAGATTCGTTATTCTCCGATACTTACTCGGGTAAGGATAGTCACGACAATCCATATACGTATGTTTTTATTAAAACAAAAATTGATGGCAGAACTGTTGATGTTGAAACAAAATTATTTGAAGGCGTAATATCGAAAGATATGCCAGCGGTACAGGATTACATTAATAATCGCATTGAGTCGTTAAAAGAAAAACAGATTTTGTTGGATAAACGAAACAGACTTATTGGTGAATATAAAAATTCGGAAGAAGCGCAGGAAGCAGCCAGAGAAAAAGTAAAAAGAGAGAACAAGCCCACTATCAACGAGAAGGGCATTTCCGTTGAAGCGGCGGAACGAATCGGAGAAGAAAGAAGGCTTGAAGGTGAAAATGTTTCTTCCGATAAATTGAGAGAAACTTTCGGGTTTAAAGGCGTTAATTTTGGTAACTGGATGAAGGGCGACACTAATGAGGCCGAAAGACAACTTCATCTTAACCATGCCTATGATTCTTTTATGGACTTGGCGGAAATTCTCAATGTACCACCACAGGCCATGTCTCTCAATGGTATGCTTGGCGTTGCTATCGGAGCGCAGGGGACAGGTAAACACGCAGCCCACTTTGTCCCCGGAGTAAACGAAATTAATCTGACCAGAACATCCGGCGCTGGAAGTTTGGCGCATGAATTCGGACACGCCATAGATCATTATTTTGCAAGACAGGCAGGACTTGAAGCCCAGGCCGAGCCTTTTTTAACTGAACACGCAGATTTTGGAATTGACGCAGAAGGATATACGAAGAGAGCCGGGAAAAAGGTTAAGGCTTTTGGTGAAGGAATCAGACCAGAGATAACCGCATTGTTTAAATCTATTGTTCAATCAATGAATAAAAAGACCGTCGAAGTTACGCCGGAAGAACAGGTCGCAGCCATGGGGGAACGGAAACAGCATTCCGTAAAGAACATTGAAGGCTGGTTAAGACAGATCCGTGAAGATTTTGTAAGATCAAAAGTTGATGTTGAGCAATATGATAAATTGGTCGAACGGATTAAAAATCTTGATCTAGGCGACGGTAAAATAAGTATTGGATCAATGTACGCCATATCTCCGGTTGTTGCTGAAATGAGAGATTTATACAAGAAAACAACAGGGCACATTTATAGTATTGACCAGATCAAGGGATTGCAGGCCAATATAGATCATCTCTCTTACATAATTTCAAAAGAGAAAGAAGAGCATATTCCACAATCGCGAGAAGTAGAAACGGACTATTCAAAAGAAGCCGGTAAATTAGACAGAGGTAAATCAGGAAAGAAATACTGGAGTACAAATCTTGAAAAGTTTGCCCGTGCGTTTGATGCTTATGTCAGCGATACGTTGGAAGAGAAGACTGCAAAAAATACTTATCTATCTCATGCCGAGCGAAACGATGAAACCGTGCCGCATGGAACCGAGCGCGAAACAATTAATAAAGCCTTTGATAAACTGATTGAAGAAATTAAGACCAGAGAAACCGATAAAGGCGTAGAGATGTATTCTGTTCGTGATTCCGTTCGAGCAGGGGCTTCTTTTTCTGAACAACTTGATGATATTGCTTCCGGAAAAATAACGAACCGTCGTCAATCAATAGAGATTAGCGATACGCCTTTCGTTTTGGAAAAACTTGGAGCCGAACAACTGCCTATCGTTGTCACGCACGGAACAATAGAAAAGGCGACAGCAGGGAAACATGGTATCTCATTTGAAACGCTGAAACAATTGCCGGAACAACTGGCCGATCCGGTTATGGTATTCGATTCTGCGACAGAGGCAGATAGTCTTGTTGTTATGACAGAGCTTAAACAGGACGGAAAAACGATTGTTGCGGCCGTACAATTATCAAAGGGAATGGGCAATAATATAGTAAATGACATCGTAAGCGTCCATCCAAGGAGCAACGAATATCACTTTATTAATTGGATTAATCAAGGCCTTCTTAGATACATGAACAAAAACAAAAGCCGCGCTTGGAGTCTGGCTTCTGGGCTACAATTGCCCAGGGTCTCAGGCTCGAAACTCGGCTTCAAGAATAAGATACTCTTCGATTATGATATTGTCAAGGGGAAATATGCAACCACACAAACTGGCACTTTCCAACTTCCTACCCTCTCCGAAGTGCAGGACGTCTTTAAAGGTCAGGACGTTCGACAAACTAAAGACGGTTTTATTGTAAACCTTCCCACAGGCAAAGGCGTTCTTATTCAGTCGGTTGACCAGATCACACCTGATAAAATGGCTTTAAGTATCGGGTACAGCAAAACAAGTCTTTCCGAAAATGAAGTTATTGCCGGCAAATATAAGAATGGCAAGATTGAATTGGTTAAGGGTGCAGCGGACAAATGGACGTTGGCGCATGAGCAGACACATTGGCTTGAAGACTTGAATATTCTCCGCCCTCTGGATGTAGCCGCTTTAAGAGGACATATCAAGAGACTTGTCCGGGAAGGGAAGTTCCAGACACAGAACAAAGAGGATATCGGCGGCTCTGAGGACCGGGCCAATTTTATAGCTGATGCTTTAACCGCTCCGCAAAAAGGATCAATTAAACGTATCATTGACCGTATTCAGGACTTCATTGATAAACTCATTAACCTTGTTCACAGAACCACAAGGGGCGTTGTCCGGGATATCCGCACGGGTAAAATCTATAACGAGAAACCTACTATCGGCGGAGCTCTCAGGGATATTCACGACGAAGAAGGAGTAGAGACGGGGCGTTATGCCTTGCAAAACGATTCTGGATTTGATAATGAAAATTCCGTGACCAAAGATAATGGGACGGGCAACATACCTGCTAAAGAAAACCCCACGCCCGAAGCAGGAATTAAGTTATATCGAGGTATAACAAAAAATGGTCAAGGAGTTGGAACGTATAGTTTAGGAAAAGGCATATATAGTTCTCCAGATAAAAAGTGGCTAACAAAAGAATTTAATTTTGATAAAATTATTGAATTATCAACGGAAGAAGCATATCCCAAAAATCCATTAATAATAGACGCAAAAAAAGAATCTTTTACGGATTGGTTATTAAGAGAATCTGGCGAAAATAATATACGATCTTTTAATAAAAAATATAATGTTAATGAATTTGTAATGTCAAAAGGATATGACGGAGTTGTAAATGGTAACGAAATTGTAAAATACGCAAACCCTAACCCGTCACGCTCCCCTATGGGTGGGGAGCAGTCTGTAAAACAGACAAAAGATCAATATTCTATCCGCCAACAAACCGATCCGCCCGTGTCCAGTGATCCGAAGGTTCTTAATTTTTACCTGAAAGACGAGACGGACGCCATTGTTCAAACGATAATGAACAAACTCCGGCCAAAAAATATGACCTGGCTCGAGACTATGTTGAAATCTCCTGAATGGTTCGATGATTCCCGCATAGGTAATATTGTCAAACTCTTCATGCGCGATCGGAATGAAATTTATCACGAAACATTCAACGACCTGAATATGACCGACGATGTTGACGCTCCGGAAAGCACTGTCACGGAAGCGGCCAAAGCACTCAAGAATAAGGGTTTGTCTCTCACTGAAAGAATTGCCGGCAAAGTTTCTCCTGAATATAAACACCTACAGGAGATCATTGACGAGGGCGATACGTCATGGAAACGCAACCTTAAAGACCCTCTGGATAAGCAGATTAAAGACTTTGAGAATCATATCAAGGAACAGGGCGCGACCGAAGACACTATCAGGGTATGGAAATTATATAGAGAATCCTACGACAAAGCCCTTGAATTACAGACCAGACAGATAAGAAACATGATTGCCGACCTCATAGAAGAAGCACATTTCAAGGGCGAGACTCCCGATCTCCGGGAACTGAAACAAACCTTAAAAGGCGCCCTTGCCCAAATGGAAGAATGGAAAGGCTTTTACGCTCCGAGACTCCGGGAACAAGGCAACTGGAAGGTTCAGGCCTACAAAGAACACGGTCCAATGAAAGAAAACAGGGAATGGTACCGTGAACACAGGGGTTCGGAACTGGCCGCGCAGAGACTCGCCAATAACTTAAAGCGTGAAGGTTGGAAGATATGGGATGTTGGAGAAGTCGAGAGGATTCCCGAAGGTATCTATCAGGATGTAAATGCGGTCGCCACGGCTAAACTGATTGACTCCGCGCTGGAAAAACTAAGCAAAAAGAGCGAGCTCAGGAATAATCTGACGACGGAATTCAACGAAGAAATATTAAGGGAAGTTTCCAACGCGATCAAGGCTAGGGGTTTCCGGTCAAGTATGATTCACAGAGGCAGGGGTGCAGTGGTCAGGGGATTTATTGAAGATCCCATTCAAAGACATTTACAGTATATCAATAACCTGTCCGGTGGTATTGCCAAAGCCAGAGTAGCGAGAATGGCCTATCAGGAATTACTCGGCGAGAAGATAATGGGTAAACAGGTGGGCGGTATCGATCCGGTCAAGGAACCTAAAGCTTATACGGTTGCTCAGAACTACATTGAAGAACAATTGCGAAATGCTGATTCTTCAGACAGAATAATCGGCCTGGCAAAGAGTATAGCAACCTTTAAATTCCTCGGTTTCAACTTAAGGTCTCTGGCTGTCAACATGACGGCTATAATGACAACGGCGCCGGCGGCTATTCATCAGTATGCCATAGGTGGGAAAGGTTCATTGACGGAGGTAATGAGAGAAATAGCCAAGGCAGGGAAAGACTATGGTTCTGTCATGGCCGGCCGTAAATTGAATAATGCCGACGAGCAAGCCTTTATCGATGAAGAACACCGCAAGGGATGGGACGACGCCCAATATACAAGAGAGGCTTTGGGTGAGATATCTAAGACTCATTCCCGGATATGGTCAAGTATGATGGACGGCTCCATGTATCTGTTCGGAAAATCGGAGCAGTGGAATCGTGGCACAACGATGTTGGCGGCGTATCGGTTGGCGCGTAAGAATGGTTTAGGACACGTCGAGGCAGCAGAAGCCGCTAAGACTTCTTCAGATAAAGCTCATGGCGTTTACGGTAAAAGCACTATGCCTATGTGGGCACAGGGAACAAACCCCGCCGCAAAGATCGGGCAGATGGCTTATGTCTATTCTAAGTTTGGGCATAATTACCTGCAAATGCTTTATGATTTGGGATTTAAGAAGCACAACATCAAAGCTCTTATGTTTGCCTTCCTTTCTCCTTTGATATTGGCTGGTGGGGCAGCGCTGCCCTTTAAAGATGTTCTCTTCGCTTTTGCCGGAGTGATACTAAGATCATTGTTCGGCGAAGATAAAGATCCCGAGAAGTGGGTTTGGGATGTTATCAGGGAACACCTGGGCGACACTGGCGAAAG
>JAQTSV010000011.1 GCA_028711115.1 Candidatus Omnitrophota bacterium | reverse complement strand
CTCAGGCGAAGATTGGCGTTGTGCTATCAAAGCAGAGAAAGAAAAGGTTGTCATAGTACAGCCGATAACCAAGGTACTGACAGCAGAGGAAAACGCACAGATACTTGATGTTAAGGTAAAGGAATTCAAACAAAAAGGGTTTGCTGAAAGACCGAAGCCACAATATAGCAAGAAAAAAGCCCCGGCAAACGGATAACCTCAAAACCGCTTTGACTGCCGGAGCTAGACCAGAAAGATTCCTGTACTTGGCAAAGGTAGTACAGGATAACAGAGTATAAAAGAAAATGTTTATCTTTACGTATCTGCAAGGGAAATAATAGTTGCGACAAAATAAGGGGTGACGATCACCCTGATTTGCGGGTGGGGCTGGGAATCTCGGTTTGTTTGTGAGGGCAGACCGGATAAATCCCGGCCCCTTTTTTTACGCAACATACCGCATTTGCAATAGTCAGCGAATGATTAAGGATAATTTAACATAAATGATTGCAGAATGATTTTTGAAAAGGTAAGCCATGTATCAGTCGAAAAGAATAGCGTAATTTTGGGAAAACAGTCAATATGGATCTTCCAAATCGCAATCCGAAGGCTACTAGATTCATAAATACATTACGCAAGGCCGAATCAAAGAAATACGGTAAGGCTTATCACAAATGGATATTAGAGGGAAGTATAGAAGGACTAATGCCTGAATCTTCTTTAAACAAAGAGACATCATCAGAGATAAGACGTAAGATTAATAAATTCTATTTTGAATCACCTGTACGCCTAAGCCCTGCCAAAATCGCTAAAAAGTTCAACAAGACACCTTATCTTATAGGAAAACAGGTCATCCTGGGCAGGAAGATAGAAATGGAGCATACTAAAGATCCGAAAGTTGCAAGAAAAATAGCACTCGATCATCTTTGGGAAGATCCTGAATATTATACTAAACCAAAGCCAGTTAATTGGGCCGAAAAAGAGCTTGAAAAAGAAGGTAAGAAAGGTTACATTGTAAAGATTGAAGGTAAGGAATATCCCGTAAGCACATTAAAGGAAGCATCCGGAAGGTACAGAAATGCTATTGAAACACTTGAAATTGGAGCATCACAGACACCGCAAGGATTAGTATATAAAGATGGTAGTCTCATTGGTTACATAGCTTATAACGGAAGGATATTTGAAGGGAAACCCGAAGATTGGAGTAAGGACACAAAAATACTTTATGAATCAAGGGAAGGGGGAATAGAATCAGAAAAGGGAACAGAAATGGTAAGTAAGGGGGAAGTACAGACTGAAACAATAATAGAACCAGAGGTATCATCACTTACCAAAGAGCAAGAAACAGAGGAAGAAGTAATAAATATCAGTTCTGAAAACACATCCGTAGAACAGCTCAAAGATTTATGCGATAATGCCGATAAAGAAAATAAGATAATCATTGCGGAATTGGATGAAGATCTAATACCGCTTTATGCAAGTTACGGTTTTGAAGAAATAGCACAATAAATGGCTTCTCTAAGAGAAAAAGTAGAGGAACACCTTCAGGAAAAGGAAAAACATCGTAAAGTAAAAGACGTTGGAAGGGTAGCTATGTCTGCAAAGGAGAAGGCAGCGTACCGCATTATATCTAAGGAAAATATTGACGAAATAAATCAGGACGAAATAACCGCATACAACCTTGTAAAGAAAGATAGCGTTTGGGAAGCTATCAGCATAGACGAACAAAAAGAACTTGGTGTTAGTGCTGGTGCATGTTTTATTAAGGTAAAGATCAGGGAATCATTGCCATCAAAGCCTGAAAATGATGCAAAACAGCGTAAAGCCTATGTTTATTTCCTTGGAATACTCCAGGATGAACTTAAATCGCTAAAAACGGTTGACGAAGTACGGACGGCAACTGTCAAATACATTAACATAAGAGATATTGACACCGCATTAACTTACTTTTCAGATCCCGACTATAAGGATTACCCTGACGAAGTAAAAAAAGCTATAAAAGAAAAGTATTCAAGCTATTTCAACGAATACGATACAAGACGGCTTATAAAGAAGCTTCTTGGAATAAAGTTTCTCAATATGATCGGAAAGGGATCTGAGGCAGCAAGAGAGAACTGGCACAATGCTCAGGTATATCAGGCTTCAGAAGGAAATGAAGAAAATGCAACAAGCAGGATAAAAGATAGAAGAAAAAATAAACTTAATGCCGAAATTGAAAGGTATGAAAAGACAAACAAAATGGGTACTCTGGAGTTCTTTGATTACGTCAAACATAACTTCACCCATGTAGGAAGGCTTACACAACAGGACTTTACTTCGGATAAAACAAGGCTTAATGAAGATTTTTTCCGCAACTTTATAAAAAAAATAGCAATAAAGGCTCAGGAAGAATTTGATAAACCTATTGAGCTTGATCCATTAGATAAAAAAAGAGAGGACGATTGGAGTTGGTCAGGTAAGGCAAACGAAGAAGGCGGGGCAAGGATAAGAAGCAAGGCGATAAATACTAAAGTACCCTTATCATACATAAAAAGGTCAAAAGGTTATAAGACACCAGAACCAACACCTGAAAACGTGGTTAGTTATTACGGTTTTAGTGCTTATAACTTCGGAAGATACGTGCCGGACAGGGAAAGAGCCGAACATGCAAAACACTTTATAGCTGCACTTACTGATCTTGGAGAGATACTTGATATAAACATAAAACAGGTACATGAACTTGTTGGACTTGGCTTTGGTGTAGGTCTGAAAGGGCATGGTGGTCATCTGGCTGCTTATTTCCCGCAAACAAAGGATATAAACCTTGTACGTGGCAAGGGTGACGGATCGGTAGCGCATGAATGGGGACATTTCTTTGACAATATGTTAGCTGACTTCAAAGAAAAAAAGGCAGTTCCTCTATACGGATCAGACGGGCATGCCCAAGACGAAACGATTCATTTGTATTTTACTCAGTTCAGGGAATTTTGTTCAAAAGGTGTCGAAGGTGCTATAAATCATAAATCAAGAATGTTCAGGGCCTATGAAGGATCAGGCGAATATCCGCACATAGTTATTTTAGAGGATATTGACAAGAGCCTTGAGCAATTATTTAAAAAAACCCCCGCAGTATCTTATTATAATCCAAGTAAATTCTATGCCAATTATCAGAAGCAATATATCGGATATATCATAAAAAAACACGGATTTTCAGAATATCCAGTATCGCTGAAACTGCATAGTTCTGTATTTTTCCAGGATTCCCTTAATGCGGGAACAAACAGCAAATATTGGACTTCATATATAGAAATGTTTGCAAGGAGTTTTGAAACGTACATATTCCATAAGCTGACAAAAGCAGGAATGGAGAATAACTACCTTGCACACGATCAATACCTTGAGGTAGGTATGCCATATCCAAGAGGCGCAGAATACGAAGGTATAGAGACAATAATTGACAAAATAATAACCCGTTTCAAAGAAGCGTACCAGATTGAATCTTTCACACCTATAATAAATGAACGGATAGGTGAGGAAATTACTGAAATTGAGAGTAGGGATGAAAAGGAGGGTGAAAAGATTAGCGAGGATCAGGAACAGGTACAGAAAACACAAAAGACAGAACAAAAAACAAAGAAAATGGTAAAAATGATCCGCATACCCCGCACTAAGGTAGAAACACCAAGGGAACCTGATAAAACGGAAAGTCTTTACAATAAACAATTCCTGAGAGAACAGGACGGATCAAAGATATATCTTGTTAATGGTGAAGCTGTCAGAAAAGACCATATCGAGTTTACAATGGGAGGTCATGGTTACGTCTATGATTGGATTCCGATAGATGAGATATGGATTGATGAAGTTTTAAATCCCGAAGATCGTGAATATACTATTAACGACCATGAAATACCTGAAGTAAGAAAAATGCGAGATGAAGGATGGAGCTATGAAAAAGCACACGAATACGCTAATGAAATAGAGAAGAAAGCACGAAATAAAGAGGATTTTGAAATATACTATACCAATGCACCAGAAGCCTATGACGGTTTTGGAACCGGAACGATAGAATTAACCGATTATGTAGATAATCATGGTAAGCCTGTAAGGAAGGTTCATATTGCCAAAACAGCTATTGATTGGCAAAAAGGCAGGAATAATTCAGGTAATTATGCTACTCTAACAGAAAAAGAATTTGAAGAAAATAAAGATGTTTGGTTTAAAAAAGCCGAACCAATCAAATCAGTATTAGGTACAAAACCAAAAGAACCAATGGAAGAAAGATATTACAGGCTCAAACAAAACTATTTGGGTACAGGCAAAGGCTCAATAGGAAAGTTAGTCAAAGAGCCTAATATGTTTGTAAAGATTTTATTCTTTGGGACAAACCAAACCGGACAGAAATTAGAGAACAGCGTTGATAATACCTACCTTGAAAAACTAACTGAAACACCAGAATTAGTAACTGAGGGGAAAAGTTCAAAATATGTTCTTAAAGACATAAGGCCAGAGCCAAAATATAAGGTAGGTGATGTAGTTACAGCTTATTGGGCTAAAAAAGGGACTAGTTCATCTGCAATAAAGGATAAGGAACACCCTGTTGAACGTACAGGTACTATAACTAAAATTACATGGCAGCCCGAGAGGGAAAAATATTCATATACGGTTGACCATGCAACGGGATTCTTTCTTGCAGAAGATGATATATTAACTGAATACCGTAAAGAACCTATCAAAAGCGAACCTGAAAAAGATGAAGCGGAAGAAGAACGTAAAATATTTGGCTACTCATTTATGTTCGATCCTGCAAACAAGGAAGGATCAGAACTGATGGCTGCCCTGCGTAACATGAATATAATGCCAATGGTAAAGGGTGATGCACCGAATGTAATATATCCTAAAAAAGACGGCATTGAATATGAAATGAATGACAATTCTGGTGAGTTCAAACTTAACAGGGTAGGTAAAGAAGGTTATCCCTATGTAATAGACTTTAAAGACGATGACGGGAAACTAAAATCAGTATTCAACCTTGCAAGGGAAATAGAAGATACTATTATTAATGACCAAAAAGAGGAAACGCCGAAAATAAAGGCATTAACTGAAAGGATTGTTGGCAAAAACAGAATCTTATTATTGCAGAACGAACAAACAAGCGAAATAAGATCAGTAACCATGCCTGACAAAGAAATGAATAAGTATAACCGGAATAAGCAATCGGATATTGACATACTTTGGGCAATGGCATCAGAACAGAAACAGCCAACAGCCCTTCCAAGGGTAAAAGATGACATCAAAGAATATTTTGTTGATTTTAAGTTGCAGGAAATACGTGACGTTTATACAGCAGAAAGAGTACCATTTACTGTTGTATCAAGCGTTAATCCAGAACTTGCAGCAAAAATAAGGGGAATAAGAGCTGAGTTTGGGCCGAATGTTTATATGGCGGGGTTGGATGATAAGCCTGAGCCAAAATCCGAATCTTCATCCCTAGTTCTTTCAGATTACAAAAACGACTTTGAAGTAAACAAAGCCATTGAAGCACTATTAGACAGTAAGTGGAACGACAAACCCGAATCCTGGTCAGCAGATGAATTACAGTTCATATCAAACTATTCCGGTTATGGAGGTCTGGATGATGAAGCTATAAAAGCAGGATCAAAACTAGACGTAGGTTCCTTATTCGAGTTTTATACACCGGAAAAAGTAATAGAAAAGATGTGGGGGCTAGCTTATAAATATGGATATAAAGAAGGTCCGTTGCTGGAACCAAGCTGTTCAATCGGACTGTTCTTTAAAAGGGAATATGTAAAGTCTATGGTCCAGAAGTCCGGTTATGAGATAAACAAATATTCCGCAAAGGTATGCAAGCTCTTATATCCTGAAGTGAATGTTAATGACGGTAAGGAATCCATGTACTTTGAACAGCTATTCCTTAAAAATAACTATACTGTCAGGGATAAGATAAAACCCGTACATGAACTTGTTATCGGGAACCCGCCCTACGGAGCCGTTGGAGGTACATATATGGGAATGGGTGAAGGTACATACAGTCATGCCAAGAATTATATAGATTACTTCATATTCAGGGGATTGGACTTACTCATTCCCGGTGGATTGCTCATATATATAATAGGTGCAGAGGTAGCATCAGGAGGAACACCCTGGTTGGATCAGGGAAACAGTAAGTGTAAAGAAATGATAGCAAAGAAGGGGAAGTTAATAGATGCTTACCGATTACCGGAAGGATTGTTTGCAAGAACTAATGTAATTTCGGACATCATTGTTATACGAAAAAAATAGAAATCATGGGTACAAGAAAATTTTACCAAGTTGGTTATACCAAAAAAGCTGGTGGACGAGGTATAATGATTGTTAAGGCAAGAAACAGGACTGAAGCTCTTGCAAACGCCAAAGATAATCGCTATACGGGCTCGAAATTCTATGTTATGCGTGAACTAAAATCAGCAAAACATACCGCAAAAGGAGGAGGAAGTCACAGAGCAAACAGGTAATTCATGCCAGTAAACCTTTGGAATAAGACCAATTCAGTTGAGATAGACATTAATCCTAATCTCAAATACACCGTATCGAAAGGTGGTTATGACGTTATCTATGAAGATACAGGTAATAACACACCCTACGTTTATGTTGTACTGAGGTCAAAGGCACTTATTGACGACACCATAAAGCTTGATTTCAGGGAATGTGCCATAATGCCCGATGAGACATTATTTTCAACCGCAACGGAATTGAGGGATAAGCTTCTGGAATGGAATATACCATTACAGAAAGTAAGACAGGACGTAACGGCTGATGACGGCAACAGCTCAACAACAAATCTTTCAGCAAGCAACCTGTATTCTTTTGCAGGAACATCTATAAGTACGCTGGGTGTAAACGCAATCCAGGTATCACTATTTGCAGATCAGAACTGCACAGTCAATGTTCAGCAGTCGCCGGACGGTACAAATTGGGATATTATAGACACTTATAAATACTACGCAAGCACAAACTTTGGCATTACAGTACAAGCTATTAACTCTTACGCCAAGGTAGTAGTAACAACGAATTCCCTTACAACAACTGTTTTCCGGTTACAGACCTGTCTTTGTCCTATTGTAGAGGCCGTTCCGAGGACACTTGACCAGTACGGTAACTTCAAGGTGGCAGTCAATAAGATAACGGACTTATACGGTTTTTCATCTGAGAATACACCTATGGGTGAATTGAGGACCGTGATACCTACAAGGTTGGTCGGTGCTACCTTTGAAGGAACAACACTTGATAGTAACTTTTGGGGTAATTCAGTAGCTAATAACGGTACAGTAACTCAGGCTAACGCACAGGTCACAGTAGCGACAAATATAACATCTGCCAACGGTTCTGCAAAGCTCTATTCTGTACGAAGGGCAAGGTATGTATCTGGTTATTGTACCATGTTCAGGATGGTAGCAAAGATAACAGCCGGGGCAACGAATAACAAAAGACGATGGGGCATAGCTTATGGCGCAACCATGCCGACAATTACCGATGGTGCTTATTTTGAACTTAATGGCAGTACCTTTAGTGTAGTAACATTAAAGGGAAGCGCAGAAGAACGGACTAGTTCAGGCAGTTTTAATGGTACTATGGGTGCTACCTATGCTAATACAACGATAGTCGCAAAGACGTATGAAATATACTGGACTAACTCAAAGGTTTATTTTGTCATCAATGGCGAGATCCTGCATACAGTAAGCGCAACGACAGACACATGGGCTAATACAATGGGATTCCATGTTTATATGGATTCCGTCAATTCAGGCGGGGTGCAGACAAATAATGTTATCTTTTGCAGGGTAGCAAGCATCAGAAGATTAGGACCTCTTATTTCACAGCCGATAAGCAACTATCAGTCAGGGACAACGGCAGGGCTGGTCCTGAAATATGGAGCCGGGAATCTTCATAGTGTTATTATCTCAGGAGTGGTAAACAATTCAGTCGTGACATTATATGATAATACAGCAGCAAGTGGAACGGTGATTTGGTCTAGCGGAGCAATGGGAACTAACACAGTACCTTTTGCAATAGACCTGAAAGGATTGCCTTTTTATACAGGACTTACTTTAGTAATCGCAACAGCAGCATCAGATTGTACCGTCATTTATGAATAATAACTTAATTTTACAGTTATGTCAAACATTAAAGATCACACCGCATTAATACCTTTTATCCTCTTTGCATTATTCGGAGGGATAATAGTGTATGCAATTATCAAAGGTCAGCCAAAGAAATTAAGTCAGGCCGAACTTGATGCTATCTATGCCAAAAACCAATGATATGATAATATTAAAAGAAATACCTAAAAACC